>JBFEUD010000169.1:0-1652 GCA_041547625.1 Sulfurimonas sp. | reverse complement strand
TCTTCGTAATTTATAATTAACGCAGCGACATTTCCCATAGGTGCAATTGCCCTTGAGGTTAAGATTACGGTTGCAATCAGCCCACCCATAGTGAGTTCTAAATCTTTAACAAGATACACGCCTACAATAAGAACAATAACAGTGTTTATCTGTAGCAAAAATGATGTAAAAGTGATTATAGAGTTGTACAGCGTTTTTGATTTGAGCATTTTTTTTGCGATCTCTTGTGTAGAACTTTCCCATTTTAATTGAGCATATCCACTCGCACTCATCGTTTTGATCGCTTCAAAGTTTGTCAATGCTTCGATGAGTATCGCATTTTTTACAGCTCCTGCTTCATATGTGCTTTTTATAATATTATGCAGGGGCTTCTTCATAAAGAAGCTGTAAATGATGATTATTGCGATAATAACTATAGGGACAATCACTATATTACCTGCAATTAAAAATGTCACAAGAAGAAAAATAATCCCAAAAGGGAGATCTATGAGGGTAACTAGTGTTGCAGAGGTTAAAAAGTTTCTGATACTTTCATACTCTTTGAGTTGATTTGCAAATGAGCCTATCATTTGAGGTCTGTAAGCCATTTGTAAACTCATGACCTTTTCAAAAATCTTGGACGACATGATAATATCGCTTTTCTTTCCGGCGAATTCCAGAAAATATGTACGAAGAAATTTAAGTATGATATCAAACACGAATACAAGGAATATACCTATAGATAATGCCCATAAGGTTTCCATTGCGTTGTTTGGCAGTACTCTATCATATATATTCATTGTAAAAAGAGGTGTTGCTAAAATAAAAAGATTGATAACGATAGATGCTAAGAGGACATTTATATATATAGTTTTTGAGTGCTTCAGGGTACTCCAAAACCAGTGCTCTTTTGAATCATCAATATTGTGTGTATCTAAATTGTCGTAGGAGTATTGCTTTTTTAAAAGAAAGGCAAATCCGAGATAGTTTTTTTTTAGCTTATCTAAACTTATCCACTCTTCAGAATCTGGAAGATCGGGATATATTACTTTTGCTTTTTGATGCTCTTCATCGATGGACTCCAAGATGCAGGCACTGTTGTTTTTTAAAGTGATAATACAAGGAAGAATAAGATTGGAGATTTCATCCAACTCCTTCGCGACTACTTTTGAAATAAGACCGGCTCTTTGAGCCGCGCGGGAGAAATTAGAGGATTCCTCATCCGTTGAATAAAGTTTTGCAAAACCGTAGCCTTCCTCTGTAGGAAGACCATCTACAAGACTTTCTGCACTATGCGGTTCATGATACAGATCCGTAAATATTACTAAACAATCTAATAGCGGATCATTTGTAATATGTTTCATTGTTTTATTTCTTCATTCTTTATAATGAATTCTATTCTACGGTTTTGAGCTCTTCCTTCTTTTGTTTTATTGGTTGCTACTGGTTTGTCGAATGCATGGCCGAATATAGGAGTTTTATCTTTACTAATACCGTTTTTTATAAGTTCATTTTTCGCGGAGAGTGCTCTTGCATGAGACAACTTGGTATTGTATGCGTGGGAACCGATATTGTCAGTATGACCATGTATCTCTACGACCACGTTTTTCTTCTCTAATATTTTTTTTGCAAGAGCCGCTATCTGTTTTTTACTTTCTGCCGAGAGTTTTGCT
>JBFEUD010000168.1:0-1919 GCA_041547625.1 Sulfurimonas sp. | reverse complement strand
AGGAGTTGAACCGATGTAACAAGAACTTAATTGGTGTCTTGTTGTTCTTGCGTTTGAAAGTGTAGGTGTTGCCATCATCACTTCAAATTGAGAAATCATATCGTAGAATTTGATTGCCCACTCTTCACGGTTTTCTTCACGCTGTGCTAGGAACATTGCAATTGCCATAAACATATGTTGAGGCAATTCAATTGGATTACTTTGTCTGTCTTTAATCAGGTATCTATCATAAAGAGTTTTAACACCTAAATAGTTGAATTGCAGATCGCGTTCAGGTTTGATGTGTTTTTCAAGTGCTTCAAGATCGTACATATCTTTTAAACCTAAAAGGATACGACCCTCTTTTTCACCGCGTTCAAAATATTTCTTTAGCGAACAATAACCAGTAAAACCATTTACTTCATGATATAAGTTATAAAGAAAGAGTCTAGCTGCAACAAATGTCCAGTTAGGAGCATCGATATCGATTTTGTCAACAGCAGTTTTAATAAGTGTCTGTTGAATCTCTTTTGATGTGATTCCATCACGGAAGTGAAGCTGCGCATCAACTTCAAGTTCACTTTGACTAACACCGCTTAAATCTTTTACGGCTGCCGAAGTGTATTTTTGAATTTTTGTTACATCTAATGGTTCCGTTCTACCATTTCTTTTTATAACTGTTATCATGAATCGTTCCTAATATAATTGTGAATTCTTTAGTAAATAATTGGAAATTATTTATTAAAAAATTACGTTAAATAATTTTGATTTTATCCACTGTAAACTTTAAAATAAATGAATTTTTGATTAAATTCAGACATATAATTTAAGGTAATAAATAGGATAAAAAAATAGATAAAAAACAAATTTTAACGTTACTAAAAAATGTTTTTTTTGAAAAATCACTTTATTGTATTTTGCTTTTTTGTACCGTTAAAAAAATAT
Organism: Sulfurimonas sp.; assembly: GCA_041547625.1. Lineage (GTDB taxonomy): Bacteria > Campylobacterota > Campylobacteria > Campylobacterales > Sulfurimonadaceae > Sulfurimonas. Next base: position 995 of record JBFEUD010000168.1, on the reverse strand, counting down.
AACCCTATAGCAATAATAATTACTATTGCAATTATAAAAAAAGCACTTTCTGGAATAGTAATATTGATAGTATTATTACTAACTTCTATTTTATTCATCAATCACCTTTTCATAAATTTTAAAAGCATTGTAGCAATACGAATATAAAATGAAAGTTTAAAAATGAGAAATTTTCTGGATATTTTTGAAAAAAAAGATCTATAGATGAAGCAATATTTAGCATAAGAATTCTACTTATACTAAATATCCTTTTTGCTTATTATTTGAACACTCTTTTGAAGATAGCATCAACATTTTTAGTATAGTATTCATAGTTGAAACATTCACGAATTTGTTCTTCACTTAGTTTGCTTCTAAGTTCGTCATCTGCAAGAAGATGATTTAGGTATAGTGATTCACCGTTTTCATTTGTAGTTGGTTTGCCTTGACCAATTTCTTCCCAAACTTTCATAGCGTTTCTTTGAACGATTCTGTATGCATCTTCACGGCTTACACCCTGTTTTGGAAGTTCAAGTAATACCCTTTGAGAGAATACAAGTCCACCAGTAAGGTTTAGATTTTTCATCATGTTCTCTGGCATAACTGTTAGGTTGGCGATAACACTGTTCATTCTATGTAACATAAAGTCTGTAGTAATGAAAGCATCCGGTAACCAGAAACGCTCAGTAGAAGAGTGAGAGATATCTCTTTCGTGCCATAGTGCAACATTCTCCATTGCAGGTGCTGCATATGCTCTAATCATACGTGCAAGACCAGTAATGTTTTCTGTAAGAATTGGATTACGTTTATGAGGCATTGCAGATGAACCTTTTTGCCCTTTTGCAAAATACTCTTCAGCTTCATATACTTCCGTTCTTTGTAAGTGACGTACTTGAACTGCAAACTTTTCAACTGAAGAAGCAAGTAGTGCTAGAGTAGTAGCAAGTCTTGCATAACGATCACGATGCACAACTTGATTTGAACAAGGTTCTGGTTTTAGTCCTAGCTCTGCCATT
>JBFEUD010000167.1:0-2076 GCA_041547625.1 Sulfurimonas sp. | reverse complement strand
GGGTAAAAGAGTGGCTTTAAAAGAAAAGATAAAAGGGTTTACGAATGCTTCAGAGAGTGAAACTGAAGTAAAAAATACAGAAGAAGTGATTACTACGGATGAGTTCTCTTGCAACACTTTTTGTTTTCCACTTCTGTATAGAAATGAACAATATTATGAGCTCGCTTGTAACATCTATGATAAATTTATTGAAAAACTAAATATTAAAGCAGAACTTACAGAAAAAATGGTTCGAGAGGTTGTCTTGAAACATATCAGTGAGTTTAATATCCCTAAAACGACTTTAAAAACTGAGATAGCAGACTTTTTAATAGATAATCTTTTATATTATGGACCAATCACAACCATTATAAAGCTTGCTGGAAATGGACTTAATGATATCATTGTTAATACAAAAGATTATATCGATGTGATCTATGAGGGGCAAACACTTGCAACGCCGTTTCGTTTTCGAAGTGAAGAGGATTTAAGAAGAATTATCTCTCGTATGTTAAGTGCCTCAAATAGAAAAGTTGACGAGTCATCTCCAATTGCTTCAGCTAAACTTCCAGATGGTTCACGTATTGAGATACAAATTCCACCAATTGCTGCAAACTTAGATAGAGACGGCAAAGCAGGTTCATATATAACGGTTAGAAAATTTCGTGAGATTCCCTTGCTTTTTGAGAGCTTAATCGATACCAATATGATTGATTTAAAAATGGCTTATTTTTTGGTCAAAGCAATTAAAGGAAAGCTCAATATTGTAGTTTCAGGCGGTACTTCAAGCGGTAAAACAACTTTTTTAAATGCACTCACTCGTTTTATAGATGAAGGGGATCAGTTACTTACAATTGAAGATACAAAAGAGATGAAACCTCAAATGCCTTGTCATGCAATTCGTTCATTTGAAGCACGTCCGGAAAATGAAGAGGGAGCAGGTGCAGTGACTATAGAAACACTGCTTCGTACAGCATTACGTTCAAGTCCTAGAAGAATAATAGTCGGGGAGTGTCGCGGTCCTGAAATTGTAACTATGCTTAACGCTATGAATACAGGACATCCTGGTTCAATGACTACAATTCATGCAGATGATACTAAAGAGGCGATTGTTAGGATTGAGAATATGTTTTTAGAAGCACGTCCGACGGCAAACATGAACTTTGTTCGCTCGCAGATCATTTCAGCTGTTGATTTGATCGTACAAATAGTGCGTTTCCCTGATGGTAGAAGAAGAATTGTAAAGATTTCAGAACCTGAAAAAAGGGTAGAGGATAATGGTGTTGTTTCAATGCTTGATATTTTTGAGTTTTCAAGAGTTTTAAATCATGAAAACCCAATGGATTCTTCCGGAAATTTTAGAGCTGTATCTACATCATCAAGGGCTGTGAATAAAATGTTGCAGCATGGCGTTACTCTTGAAAATCGTATCTTTGATAATGATTTTGTAGTGACGAAAGAGATGATTATAAAAGAGTTGAGAGATTTCCATCCAAGTAGAATGTGCGGCTGGAAAAGCAATTATATGTCTGAGATTATTCAAGCATCGTTAGGTGGTTCAAAAAATATTTTAGAAAGATGGCCGAACCTGCAATGATGAATTTCTTTGATATATTTTTACTCTTTATTTTGAGTACTAGTGCTACGATGTTGCTATATATTTTTTATTCGCAATATGAAAGAGCTATTCACTTAAAATATGTAAAAGAAGTTGTATTCTCTAAAGACTCTGAAATACAGGCTCTTTTGGCAAAAAAACATCACATTGCAGATAAGCAGTCGTTACTTGCAAAACTACGAGCCTATTTACTTTTAGCTGGAATAAAACTACCGATTTCGTTATATCTATTGCTTGTTGTACTGTTTGTTGGAATAGTGGATCTTTTAGTTGTTGTATTTTTACAACACTGGTCAGGTTTCATCATAGGCACTCCAATTGGATTATTATTATCACACATGTTTTTAATATTTCTTATTAGAAAGAGAAAAAAAGAGTTTAATCGTGCTTTAGCAATAGCTATTTCTGTACTTGTAAAGATGATGAAAAATGGTATAGGATTTGAGCAGGCACTTTCAAAGTCTAATTCTGTGTCTGGT
>JBFEUD010000166.1:0-2274 GCA_041547625.1 Sulfurimonas sp. | reverse complement strand
TACTATCGGTGGGTTAGTTGCCGATGTGAATAATAGTTTAAAAGAAGATATAGAAGTTTATGTAACTGAAGCTGGGGCACGTGAAAGTGGTGATATTTATACAATTACAAAGTTTTTGGAACCGCAAACAGTTGTAGTAGGACGTGTTGGTGAAGCACATATAGAATATTTTAAATCACTGGAAAATATCATTGCTACAAAACTGGAAATTATGCAGTCACCAAGACTGAAGAACGCTTATATACATACATCCGTAACGGACGAACCACATGAAAAAGTAGAGTTTTTCGGTAATGAGATCAGTAATGTAGTTGCAGATATTAACGGTATCGATTTCGAGATTGAGCTTGAAGGTGAAACTCTAAAACTTCATACAGATATTTTAGGCGGATTTCAAACTATGAATATCGTTGTTGCTATTAAGATTGCAAAACAGTTTGGCATGAGTAATGAAGAGATTGTAAAAGCTGTTGCAAATCTGCAGCCTGTTGAACATAGACTGCAAAAGATAGAAGCAGGTGGTAAAATCATCATCGATGACGGTTACAATGGTAATATTGACGGGATGCTCGAAGGTGTTCGTATTTGTTCATTACATTCCGGCAGTAAAGTGATTGTAACACCAGGACTTGTAGAGAGTAATGATGAGTTAAATCTAAAGCTTATCGAAGCTATTAATGAAGTATTTGATACTGTAATAGTTACAGGTTCATTAAATGCCGAACTTTTTGATAAAAATCTTAATGTAAAACATAAGTTTATTTTGGCAGATAAGTCTAAATTGACAGATTTACTTGCAAAACAGACAAAAGCGGGAGATATCATTCTTTTTGCGAATGATGCACCAAACTTTATATAATGAATTTTATTGATGCTATAACAAAATACCTCTCTTATGTGACGGCTTTTATTATGGCTGCACTTGTAGTGCTTGTTGTTTATGATGCAACACTGAGATATCTTTTTTCTGAAGGCTCTACGGCACTGCAAGAATTACAGTGGCACTTTTTCGATGTTGTTATTTTACTGAGTATTGCATATACGCTAAAACACAATGCACATGTAAGGGTAGATATCTTTTACGATAAATTTTCTCGAAAAAAACAATTGCTTGTAAATATTTTTGCTTATATAGTTTTTATCCTACCTTTTGCTTTTTTAATTATCTATATCTCTTTAGGATTTGTTGAGATGAGTTTTGCACAAAATGAGGCTTCTAGTGATCCAGGAGGATTACCGTATAGATGGATTATTAAATCTTTAATTCCATTGTCATTTACATTAGTAGCATTACAAACTTTAAAAGAGTTGGCAACTGATTTTAAAGAGTGGAGAAGTTTATGATAGCACTTATAATGTTTTTAGTCGCTCTTGCTCTTTTACTTTTTGGAATTCCTGTGGCTTTTGCTTTTGGTGCAGTTGCTATGATGTTCGCCTTTTTTACACCCGATATCGGATTTGAAGTGTTTAATGTCCTGCCATTTAGAATATATGGAATTATGAGCAACTCTACATTGATGGCAGTACCTTTGTTTATCATGATGGGACTTATTTTAGAGAAGTCTGGAATGGCTGAAAAGCTGCTTCTTTCGATGTCGGCTATGTTTAAAAGTGTGCGCGGCGGACTAGGTGTGAGTGTTGTACTCGTTGGTGCTATTTTAGCCGCTTCAACTGGGATCGTATCGGCGAGTGTAGTTATGATGAGTGTGATCGCACTTCCTTTAATGTTAAAAGCCGGATACAACAAAAGTTTGGCAAGCGGGACAATCGCTTCAAGCGGGACACTGGGACAGATTATTCCTCCTTCAATTATTTTAATTGTTTTAGGCGATGTTATGAGTGTAAGTGTAGGTGAACTCTTTATGGGTGCAGTATTACCTGGACTGGTACTTGTAGGACTTTACATAGCATATATTTTAATAAGAGCGTTTATAAACAAAGATGATGCACCTGCACTTGTGAGTGAGGAGAAAAGTTCATTCAAAGAACTGTTTTTTGCGATTATTCCCCCTTTACTTTTGATGGTAGCTGTTTTGGGAAGTATTTTTGCAGGAATAGCATCTCCTACGGAATCTGCGGCTTTTGGTGTTTTAGGCGGTTTTATCCTTGCAATGTTGAATCGTACGTTGAATTTTGAAATAAGTAAATATGTACTTTTTGAGACGATGAAGCTAAGCGGAATGATCTTTATGATCTTAATCGGTGCAACTGCTTTTTCACTTGTTTTTAACGAACTTGGCGGAACAGATCTTATTCTAGAATTTTTCTCAGAAG
>JBFEUD010000165.1:0-2530 GCA_041547625.1 Sulfurimonas sp. | reverse complement strand
TCCCAGTGCTCTTTTGGTGTAAAAGTGAATTCACGAGGCGTAAGAACTTTTTTAAGTTCAATATTATCCTCTTCATCAGCACCGTCCGGAACATTGTCATCCGGCATATTCGGAATAGCCATTGCGATAGATTCAAGTTCTTCTTGTTTTATACGTTGAACTTCAATAGCTTCTGCAACTTTTACTTTGTTCTCATCTACGCGTGCTTTGAGTTCAGAGATATCTTTCCCTTCACGTTTATAAACACCAAACTCTTTACTCATTGCATTCTGTGCAGCTTGAAGAGCTTCAAAATTTTTCTTTGCTTCTTTTAATTCTTCATTTTTTACTCTTAAAGTTTCAAGTGTAGACTCTTCAACACCTTTTCTTAATAGTTTTCTTTTTACTTCTTCAAAATCTTTTTGTAATAGTTTTAAATCAATCATTATATACCTTCGTTTTTATTTATTATGAGAGCAAGTCTTTTGCTATTTGAAACTGGTTAGCCGTCATTAAATGAATTTTAGGATGCAGTTGCTGGAGATCTTCTAATAGTTGTTTAGAGAGATCGAAACCTACTTTATATTCCTCTTCTAAACCGCCTTTGCTTGCTTTACGAAGTTTTTCGATCCAACAATCAGGTACGTTTATTCCCGGTACATGAGCTGAAAGGAACTGTGCCGTACGGAGTTTTGTAATCGGAAAAATCCCCATGATAAGTTCTGCACTTTTATTTTCTGCACAACACTCTTTGTTTGCATTTTCATTTAGTTCTAACAACATTTTTGCATTTTCAATATCATAAACAGGTTGTGTAATGATCCCTAGTGCCCCGTGTTTTATCTTTTTTTGCATTTTCTTTTGTAACGTTTTAGGATTTTTTGCATACGAATTGACAACAGCAAACGGATAAATAGGTTGCGGCGTTATATTAAACGGTTTTCCCGCATAATCCATCCCGGAATTAAATGCACTGATTATATCTAAGAGTAAAGTGCTGTCCCCGTCAAATACACCTTTTGTATTTGGTTGATCTGAAATAGTTGCTGGATCTCCTGTTAAAGCTAATATTGCTCTTATATCAAACTCATTCGCACCCAGCAGATCGGATTGTAGAGCAATTTTATTGCGATCACGCATACTCATAGTAGCGATGACCGGTTTGTTAAATCTTTCTTGCAGAAGTTTTGCACCAAAAAGTGCATTGAACTTTAGCTTTGCAAGAGGATTGTCTGTCGTTGAAAAGCCATCAACTAGTTCATGCAGACCAAGGGCTTCAATCTTATCTATCGTCGGAGTGAAAGAAGCATTATGCCCAGGAGTAGTTTCAAGTGTTATATATTTGCCGTTTTTGAGTTTATCTTTTAGTTTTTCAAACAAAAAAAGTCCTATTTCGCTATAATTGCGAAATTATATAATAAACAGAGGAAATTTATGCTAAAACTTGCAGTATTTGACTTTGATTCTACTTTAATGGATGGCGAAACGATCGATTTTTTTGCCGAAGAGTTAGGAATCGGGGAACAAGTAGCACATATTACAGAAGAAGCGATGAGCGGCAGACTCGATTTTTTCGAATCGCTTCAACAAAGGGTAGGGCTTTTAAAAGGGCTTGACTTTTCAGTTGTTGAGAAGATTGCACATAACCTGCCTTATATGCCAGGAGCAGTTGAGACAATTGCCGAGCTGAAAAAAAGAGGAATGACTGTTGTATGTTTCTCAGGTGGTTTTAGAACAGCAACTAGTTATGCTAAAGATATTTTAGGATATGATGCAGACTTTTCAAATGCCCTTCATGTAAAAGACGGCAAACTTACAGGTTTAGTGGGCGGAGATATGATGTTTAACTTCTCAAAAGGTGATATGCTGGTACGTCTACAAAATATCTTAGGTGTAAGTGAAGAGGAAACACTTGTATGTGGTGATGGAGCAAACGATCTGAGTATGTTTGCTCATGCTGGGACGCGCGTAGCATTTTGCGGTAGAGAGATCTTAAAAAAAGAAGCCAATATCATCGTAGATGAAAAAGACTTGACAAAAATTTTGGAGCATATATAGTGTTAGAAAAAACAGTGTGGAGACAATACCACAAAGAAAATAATTTTAGAGAAAAATTAGCAGAGTTTACGAAGTTAGATATCATTGACCTTATTGAAGATGATAAAAAACTCTATGCAGTACTGAAGTCAAAACTGACAAAAAAAGAGCTGAAACTTTTTGCTATGGATACTGCGGGGATTAATGATGAAAACATTAAAGCAGAATTTGAATATAGTGATTCTGATCTTGAAAAAGCAAAGTACAAGCTCTATAAAAAGTTAATACAAGACAAAACAAGACTACCGTTTCGTCAAAGTTCTGTAGAAGATTACGAAGACTAGTTTTAGACTCTTTTGAGTCTAAAATCTACTTTGGAACTATTTTAAAACTTACCCGTCTCGATAGTTTTTTATACTCCACTTCGTGATATATTTTTCTTTTTGATGAACTAAAACCACTTCCAACAATAATTTTGCTTAACCATTTTTGCATTTTAAGATCTTGTGCTTTA
>JBFEUD010000164.1:0-2590 GCA_041547625.1 Sulfurimonas sp. | reverse complement strand
GAAAACTGTGAAGACGATTTTACAAAACTCAAAGAGATCTTAGATAAAAGCGGTATTGAATACGAGATCGACACGAACCTTGTTCGCGGACTAGATTACTATTCAAAAACTGCTTTTGAATTTGTAAGTGACAACATCGGTTCTCAGAGTGCTATTGCAGGTGGTGGAAGATATGACAGGCTTGTAGAGTTCCTAGACGGACGCCCTACTCCTGCCGTTGGCTTTGCTATGGGAATTGAAAGACTTTTAGAACTGATAGAGATGCCTGAAGAGAAACGTAATGGCTATTATATTGGTGCCATGGATGAACAAGCAGTTAACCTTGTACTTGAAGTAACACATAAAAAACGTGCTACAAAACAGGTAACTTGTGAATATAAACCAAAAAATCTTAAAAACCATCTCAAAGGTGCAGATAAAGTAAATGCAAGATTTTGTTGTGTAATCGGTACAAACGAGATGGAAAACAAAACTATCTGGGTAAAAGACCTAGAAAATAAAACGGAAGAGATGATTAAACTAGAGGAATTCTGATGGAAATCATACATGTAGCTCTAGGATTTTTTGAAGAATTTTTCGAATTTTTTGTTGTAGCTGCATTTGTATTTCTAATCTATTTATATATACACGATAGATATGTTCAAAGGCAACATGCACTTTTGATTAACTATCCTGTAATTGGAAGAATACGTTACCTCTTTGAAGCACTTCGTGAACCTCTACGTCAATATTTTGCTGTTGAAACTTTTTATGACTCAAAGGATAAGGTTGACTGGGTATATACGGCTGCAAAAGACAAACCAAACTATATGTCATTTTCAGTGCGCCAACCCTTTGGCGGCTCTAGGTTTATCATAAAACATGTAACAAATGTCCTCAATGAAAATGAAGTAGATGAAGATACGAGTGTTGTCTTTGGAGCAGACAGAGAAATCCCTTTTGTTGCTAAAACACCTATTATTCGCTCAGCTATGAGTGACGGTGCACTTTCTCCTGAAGCAGTTCGTGCCTTTTCATTAGCGGGTAGAAACACAAACTTAACCATCAATACTGGAGAAGGTTCACTTACATCCAATCACCTTTTTACTCTGAGACCTGATGTTAAAAATGATAAATATTTAGAGATTGTTAAAAGTACTCCTATTGCGGAAACAATGTTTAAAATCGGTGACTACCTTTTCAATAGAAAAATAGCTTTAAAGTGGTATAGAACTATTTTGCTTAATAAAAAAACGCAAAATACATATATTTACGATACAGCTTCTCATGTACTATTTCGTGTAAACTGGAGTGCTCCGCTTGAAGATTTTCCAAAAGAGGTACCAAACAGTATCCCCGATATGATATTTCAAATGAGTTCAGGTCTCTACGGTGTACGAGACGAAAACGGTAATTTTGATGAAGAGAGATACAAAAAAGTGATCTCTTTTTGTCGTATGACGGAGATCAAAATAGCACAAGGGGCAAAACAAACCGGCGGTAAACTGGCTGCAAGTAAAGTAACAGCAGATATTGCATATTATCGCGGTGTTGAAGAGGGAAAAGATCTTTTTTCACCAAACAGATTTCCTTATGCAGATACTACTGAGCACCTTTTAGATTTTGTTGAGAAACTACAAAACCTTTCTAAAAAACCTGTAGGATTCAAGATAGTTATCTCCGATCTTACTTCGGTTGAAAAACTTGTGCAAGCTATCATTACAAGATCTGATGAAGGAAAGTCACTGCCTGATTTCATAACAGTTGACAGTGGTGAAGGCGGAAGTGCTACGGCACCTTTAGAATTAATGGAGTCTGTAGGACTTACTACAAAAAATGCCCTTTACCTTCTCGATACTGTTCTTAGAAAACACAACATTCGTGATAAGGTAAAAATTATAGCAAGTGGAAAAATTCTTACTCCTGATGATGTTGCAATTACTATGTGTATGGGTGCAGATGCTGTAGGAATAGCACGTGGATTTATGATGAGTGGCGGCTGTATTCGTGCTAAAATGTGTTCTGGTTTTGGTTCACATGTTTGTCCAATCGGAATGGCTACACAAGATCCAAAAAGAAGAGCATCTTATTTAGTTATAAAAGAAGGATTTGAGATAGGAAACTATCATAATAACTTAATCAAAAGTTTAAAAACAATACTTGCTATTATGGGGATAAAAAATATTAAAGAGCTTGATAAAAACAAACTTACATTTAAAAATCAAAATGGTGAAATTTATTTCGATATTGACAAATACTTTCATCAAAAACTTCACGTATAGGTAGGAAACTTGAAAAATTTCGGTATTGACATTTGGTCAAATAAAAACTTTATCATTGAAAACGGTGAGATAAAACTCAACTATAAATCTATGCCTTCTCTTTACGAGATCATTAACGATATTCGTTCGAAAAATGTAAAAGGGCCTACTCTGCTTAGGTTTCCACACCTGATTAAAAAGCAAATACTAACTCTTTATAACTATTTTGAAAAAGCGATTAATGATAATAGCTATGAAGGAAAATTCCAGGCTGTTTTTCCACTCAAAGTAAACCAATTTCCATCAGCGGTAGATGCTATTACTATTCAAGGGAAAGAGTACAATTATGG
>JBFEUD010000163.1:0-2607 GCA_041547625.1 Sulfurimonas sp. | reverse complement strand
GGTACACAGGCTAGGATTGCAAGTGGAAAAGCGGATGTAATGGCGATACGTTCTGCTATTCTTGCAGAACGCCAAAAAAGAGTTATCAAAGGTGATAGCTCATATATTACTGGAACAGCTCTAAACAGCGGTGGTTTATTTAAAGGGGTATTGACATATCCGAAACAAGACTCAACTGCTACTGGGCAATGGCATAAAACATCACAAGATGAAAATACGAGTGTGTATGATTACAATGTAGATGGTGTGAACGTGCAATTTACTTATCAAAGATCAGATGGGACATTTACGTGTACGTCGGGAACTGCTAACCAAGCACAAAAATATTGTACAAAAATGATCTATTAATCAATACGTTTGAAGTACTATAAAGTCTCCATTATTGGCTCTGTATTAGAGCCGCTTACTTACCATTCTGAAATTATACTCTCTCAATATTCCAAAGTTTTAGTAAGTTTAAACAATAAAGAAAAATACGGTATCGTAGTTGAAGAGGTAGAAGAACCTGAGTTTCAAACACTTGAAATTAAAAATACGACTGATGAATATTATTCTCCAAAACAGTATGAGCTTGCAAACTTTATAGCTGGTTATTATATCTGTTCTTTAGGTGAAGCTTTTTCTCTTATGCTTCCTTTTCAAGAAGTTCAACAGAGTCTTAAAAATGATCTAAATTATTCTTCAAAAATAATACTTTCAAAAAAGCAAAACAAAGCCTTGGATTTTTTACAAAACAATAAAGTATCTTTACTTTTTGGTGATACAGGAAGCGGTAAAACAGAGATATATATGAAATATTTTGAAGAGATACTGGCTCAAAATAAACGTGCTATATTTTTGATGCCAGAGATCTCTTTAACACCACAAATGGGCAAACGCTTGGAAGAACATTTTGGTGAAGAGTTTATTATGTGGCATTCAAAACTCACACCAAAGCAGAAAAAAGAAGCCCTGGAAAAACTACACAATGGTACTGCTAAGATTATTGCAGGGGCAAGATCATCACTGTTTTTACCTATTGAAAATTTAGGTTTGATCGTAGTTGATGAAGAGCATGACGAAAGCTATAAGTCTTCCTCTCGTCCACGTTATAATGCAAGGGATCTTGCTATTTATATAGGAAAACTTTATGACATTAATGTTGTGCTTGGAAGTGCTACACCTTCGCTTACTTCATATGCTAAATTTCCCCATTATAGACTTAAAGGCGGGCACTTTCAGACAAATAAAGAGTTTATCTATGAAGCTAAAGAGGAGAGTCTGACTCCTTTGGTTTTTCATTATTTGAAAAATACACTCAAGCAAAAGAAGCAGTCAATTGTCTTTTTACCGACAAGGGCAAATTTTAAATATCTTGTCTGTAAAGACTGTGGTGCTACATACAAATGCCCGTATTGTAGTGTGGGTATGAGTATTCATCAAAAATCTAATGCAATTAAATGTCATTATTGTAATTATATGCAGCCTATACCAAAACAATGTCCAGAGTGTGGCAGCGACAATCTTTCAAGTTCTCGAATAGGAACTGCTGAAGCTGTAAAAGAAATTTCCGAAGAAATTCCAGATATCAAAGTAGAACAGTTCGACAGAGATACGATCACTACAGCAAATAAATTAAAACAAGCGCTTAAAAGATTTAACGATAGAGATATTGATATCTTGGTAGGTACACAGATGCTGAGTAAAGGGCATGATTACCATGACGTGGAATTAGCAGTAGTTTTAGGAATGGATAATATGCTAAATATGGCAGACTACCGTGCACGTGAAAAAGCACTTTCATCCCTTATTCAAGTTGCAGGAAGAAGTGGTCGTGCAAGTGATGCAAAAGTTTTAATTCAAACATATAACGAAGAGTTTTTTAAAGCTTATATAGAAAACTATGAAGAGTTTTTAGAATTTGAAAAGATCTTTAGAGAAGGACTGTACCCTCCATATAAAAAATTGTGCAGGGTATTGTTTTCCGATAAAAATGGTCTCAAAGCACAGGAAAAAATGAGAGAGATGGAAGAGTGTCTTAAAAGGTTTGATACTATTGAGATTGTTGGTGCAAAAAAATGTGCTATTGAAAAAGTAGCTAATAAATACAGGTTTGAAATTTTACTTAGAGCCGATAAATCGGTTGATCTCATTAAAGCGGTCAAGTCTTGTAAAAACTCCTTGGCCGAGGTGGATATGGACCCTATTGATTTTTCTTGATATTGTCGAAAAACCAGTAAAATGCCATCATCATTCCAGGAGTCTTTTGAAAGCTTTCATCAAACATAAACTCTTTTGCTTTGGATGTTTTTAGAAAAATAACTTCGATCTCTTCATCGTGAATTCCTCCGCCGTCATGCTCTTTCATACTTTCATCTATTTCACCGTAATAAAGGGTTTGTTTCGCCCCGGAGATACCTACAGATGTAAAAAAACTTGTGACATATTGTAGGTTTTGAGTAGGTATGTTGTAACCACATTCTTCTAAGACTTCCTCTTTTGCGATTTGAACTAGTGAAGTGTTTTTATCTACTATCCCGGCACAGAGTTCATGCATATAACCATCTTTATTAACATTAAGCACAGGTGGACGTAGCTGTTTGACAATTACAAAAGCATCTTTTTCTT
>JBFEUD010000162.1:0-2672 GCA_041547625.1 Sulfurimonas sp. | reverse complement strand
ATACCGCGAACATTTACTATAATATCCTCTTTAAGAGCCTTTTTCAGTCTGTTGATCTCGGCACGAATTGTAGCATTGTCTACAATCGCCTCACTCCACACATATTCCTGGAACTGATCGAAATCGACCACTAAACCCCTGTTTCTAGCAAGTAAATCGATAATTTGGGACTGTTTCTTTGTAAGTGTTTGTGCCTCTTGCTGAAAGTAAAGGGCTGAGTGTTCCTGATCGTAACTATAATTTTTTGAAAGTACCATATGCACGTTCGGGGTTTGTGCCGACATAGAAATTCTATCTATTCTTAATGATAACTCTTTCAAATGAAAAGGTTTTTTGAGATAATCGTAACACCCTAAGTTGTAGGCACGTGATATATCTTCTATATCTACAAGAGCACTAATGTAGATAGTCGGGACATGAATCTTTAAAGCGTGTAACTTTTCTAAAATGGAAAGTCCGTCTATTTGAGGTACATTTATGTCTAAGATATAAAGATCAAAATTCCATTTTTGCATTGTCTCAAAAGCTTCTGAGCCATCGAAGAAAGATTCCACTATATGTCCTAAAGACTGTAAGTATTCACTGATGGACTCGTTGAGCATCACCTCATCTTCTAGTAAAAGTATCTTCATCACTCACCCATTATCGTAAATCTATATCTGAAAGTATTTTTCTCTTCACTGCGGTCCAATGAGATCTTCACACCCTCTTCATTACATATGTTCTTCACAAGTCTAAGCCCTATTCCAAAACCTTCTATTTTTGTAGTTTGTTCAGAATCGCCTCTGTAATAAGCATCGAAGATCTTATCTATATCTTTTATAGGCTGGGACTTACTTCCGATCGAAAATTCAACCTCATGCAGATCTTTCGTTAATCTAATATCGACCACTTCGTTTCTATATGTATATTTAATCGCATTGGTTATGGAGTTGTCAATAATACGCTGTAGTTTTGTTTCGTTAAACAAGATATAGACATTCTTAACTTCGCTTTCAAACGAAAAAGAGATGTTTGAGAGGTTTGCCACTTCAGAGAAAAAATCTATCCTGCTTTTAATAAATTTATTGATATCCACCGAAGCTTTTGGATAGTTGACGTGTTCTTTTTTTACCAGATAACTCAGATCGTCATAAAGGTTAAAGATGTTTTTTGCGGCAGCTTCCACTTTTGCAAGATGTCTGTCCTTTTCATGCTGCATCTCGTACAGCTCTAAAGATGTCAAAATCACACTCAGCGGTGTATTTGTCTCATGTACCGTATAGCGCAGAAACTCTTTTTGGGCATCTAGAATATCTTCAAGTTTTTTCGTTTTTACTTTTACTTTATCTTCCAGATTTAAATTCAGTTCCCTCAGAGTTCTTTTTTGTTCATTGATCGTATCTACCATCTCATTTACGTGTGCACCCATGGTTTTAAACTCTTTAAACAAAATAGTATGGGGATTGAGTACCTGATCGTTATGTGCCGCATCTTTAAAAAAGATCAAAAATGATTCCATATCTCTTTGAAGCAGAGTATTAAAAATTTTATAAAATCCAAGCATTATCGCAAAAAGGATAAATGCAAGAGTGGCAATCGCCAAAGTATTTTTAATAAGAAGAGACTTCAACTTCTCTTGTGCTATATCGTAATTATACGGAGTACCTGCTATTTGTTCATGATGCTGTTGTGAAAGCGTTTTCTCGTAATCATGGTAATTTTCTTTAATAAGAAGGTAGGCAAAAACTATAGTAAAAAGCAAGATCACAAGCGTCGTAATTATATTTGCCTGACGGATCGTAATGCTTTTAAATCGGAGTACTAAATAGTTTTGCAGCTTAATAAAGAGTTCTTTCATAAAAGAATTATACTGAATTTATAAACTTTGCACTATAATTTCAAAAAACAAAAAAGGCTAAATATGTTCGGAAGACAATTAAAAGAGTACGATTTATCAAACGTAAACGAATTTCAATGGGCAAAAGTATCTACAAACAAAGGTGATATTTGGATCAAACTTTACCCTGAAGAAGCACCAAATACAGTTGCAAACTTTGCACATTTAGCAAACACTGGTTTTTATAATGACTTAAACTTCCACAGAGTTATCCCTGGTTTCATGGCGCAAGGTGGATGTCCACACGGAACTGGTACGGGCGGACCTGACTGGGCTATCGCATGTGAAACTGACAAAAACACTCACAGACATGTAAAAGGAACATTATCTATGGCTCACGCTGGACCAAATACTGGTGGTAGCCAATTCTTCATCTGTTTCGTTCCATGTCCACACTTAGACGGTGTACACACTGTTTTCGGTGGTATTGAAGAAAACGATGCTGAGTCTATGTCTGTTCTAGACGATATCAGAATGCAAGACGATATCAAATCTATCGAAATTTTTGCAGAAAGAGCGTAATTTTTCTTTCTACTTCATGGAGCTTTTATTAGCTCCATTTTTTCTCTTCTCCTTCATAATATAAATTATTTTTTTTTGTTTTCTATTATTAATATTTAAGCTTATTAGATTATAGTTATATAAGTCAATTTTATAATAAAAGGAAGCACAAATGTTCAACAAAGTCTTTGGTATTGTATTGGTTTTTATTGGTTTATATGCTTTACAAGGAGCTTTATTTTCTTTAATTAATACAGATTATCCAACAAAAAAAGCACTTATAACAAGTAGT
>JBFEUD010000161.1:0-2878 GCA_041547625.1 Sulfurimonas sp. | reverse complement strand
GGCAATCGCGAAGGACTTTTAGATTCTCTTTTTGAGTTTGCACGTAATAATCCAAATGTAATTTTAGAGTTTAAAACAAAGTCCGATAACATCTCTTACTTTTTAGAAAATGATGTACCAAAAAATATACTTTGTACATGGAGCTTAAATACTCAAACAATCATCGACAATGAAGAACACTTAACCGCCTCTTTAGAAAAAAGGATAAATGCCGCAAGAAAAGTTGCAGATAAAGGTGTAAAAGTCGGTTTCCACTTCCATCCGATCGTAGAGTACGTTGGTTATCTTGATGAATATTCCGAAGTATATAAAAAACTATTAGAGACCTTTACACCTAACGAGGTAGCACTTGTCAGTTTTGGGACATTAACATTTATCAAACCTGTAATCAAACAACTTCGTTCTCGTGATTTTAGAACAAAAATCACACAGATCCCTCACGAAGATGCAAGCGGCAAAACTTCATATCCGTATACGACAAAAGTTGAGATGTTTAAACATGCGTACGAAAGTTTTTCACCTTGGCAAAAAGGTGAAGATAAAGTGTTTTTCTATCTTTGTATGGAACCGCATGAACTCTGGAAAGACACGTTCGGCTATCAGTACTCTACAAACAATGACTTTGAACATGCAATGCTAGGAGCGTATTGTAAAAAGCTCGGACAAGAGTATTTGATCTAAATCGCTTTTAAATACCCTAATTCTTTTTTATCTACCATAATATCAAGTACTTTACAAAGTGCTTCCTTTTTTGAAGAGGCATAACTTTTGATAGTATTGGTAGGATTTTGATTTTGAATTCCGCCGTACTCTCTTTGGATTAGATAATCTCCAAAAAGTGTCTGATAGACATTAATCTTATAATAATATACTCTTTCGTTTGAACTCTTAAAAAGTACCATTTTCTCACTTTGAACTATTTTAGATTTATATAGCAAAAAACATTCCCCAATATATCAACATATATTGATGTATTAAAACAATCTCGATATACTTTCACAAAAACTAAGGTTAATTATGCTTCTTGCTATATCTATCTTTTTAATTACTCTCGTATTTGTAATCTGGCAACCTCGTGGCTTACAAATAGGTACAACTGCAATCATCGGTGCTATCGTTGCCCTTCTTGTAGGAGTTGTCAGCTTTGAAGATGTCAAAATAGTTTTCGACATTATCTGGGATGCTACTTTAGCATTTATAGGAATCATTATTCTCTCTATGGTTCTAGATGAAATCGGATTTTTTGAATGGGCTGCACTTAAAATGGCTAAACTCTCGGGCGGAAGCGGAACAAAAATATTTTTCTACTCAATCATTCTCGGTGCAATAGTCTCAGCTCTTTTTGCGAATGACGGAGCGGCCCTTATACTTACACCTATCCTCTTAGCAAAAATGCGTATACTGCAACTCAATGCAAAAACAATTTTGGCTTTTTTACTGGCAGGAGGATTTATAAGTGACTCTGCATCACTTCCTTTTGTATTTTCCAACCTAACAAATATCGTAACTGCAAACTACTTTGATATAGGCTTTAAAGAATTCATGCTTAATATGGCATTCCCTTATCTAGTAAGTGTTCTTGCTTCAATGTTGGTTTTATACATGATCTTAAGAAAAGATATCCCAAAAACTGTTGATATCGATCTGTTAAAAAAACCTGATGATGTTTTAAAAAGTAAGACACTATTTAAATTCAGCTGGTTCTTTTTAGCACTATTACTTGCAGGGTATTTTATCGGTGATAGTTACAATGTTCCTGTTTCTGTCTTTGCTCTGGGAGGCGGGATAATTTTCTTACTTATAGCGACTGCTATGAAAACTGTCGAGCCTAAACGTATCATCAAAGAAGCACCGTGGCAGGTTGTATGGTTTTCTCTCGGTCTTTATGTAGTAGTTTACGGTTTAAAGAATCAAGGGCTTACATCTGAAATTGCCGAACTACTTGTTTATTTAAATAGCCAGTCACAATTTCTTGCCGTTGTTGGCACAGGATTTTTATCTGCAATACTTTCTGCTGTTATGAATAACATGCCGACAATTATGGTGATGGATATTGCATTAGAAGGGATTAAAAATGACGCTATGATCTATGCAAACATCATTGGTTGTAACCTAGGGCCTAAAATGACACCTTTTGGTTCCTTAGCAACTCTTCTTTGGCTACACTCTTTAGAGAAAAAAGGTGTACAAATAAGTTTCTGGTCTTATTCAAAATTTGGTTTAATAGTAACTCCGCCAATACTTTTCGTAGTACTGTTATCTCTTTTATAAAAAGAACTCTACTTAATCTATATAAGGGTATAATACGTCAAATTTAATAGACGGAAATACCCTATGGAACTAAACAAACACTTAGAACTCGGAAAACTCAACACACTTCGTGCTGACAGGCTCACACCACACGGAATTTTTTTAATGGCAGAGGACGGTAAAGATGTACTTTTACCGCAAGCTTATGTTACTGAAGAGATGAAAGAAGACTCACTGATAGAAGTGTTTCTCTATACTGACTCAGAAGACAGACTTATTGCAACTACTCTCAAACCAAAAGCGATGTTAGACCAGTTTGCACTATTAGAAGTTGTAGATACGGCAAAATTTGGAGCTTTTTTAGATTGGGGACTGCCTAAAGATCTTCTCTGTCCTATAAAACTGCAAAAAAACCCTTTTAAAGTCGGTGAAAAACATTTTATCAAAGTTGTGTATGATGAAAGGACACATCGTCTTGTAGCTTCTGAAAAAACAGCCGATTTTTTCACTCGCTGGTCATAATAAACAGCGGCATCATCTCGAAACTCTTGTACAGCGGGCGCAACCGTTCGGTGTTGTAGTATTTCTCCACGTTGACGAATTTCTTGGTGCTGGTGACAATCTCGAT
>JBFEUD010000160.1:0-2901 GCA_041547625.1 Sulfurimonas sp. | reverse complement strand
TCACAGTAAAACCATCTTTATATTTTTTAATATCAACAACTTGTGTCTCGTTTTGTATAGAAACATTGCCATATTTCTTCAGACCTAAAGTTGCACTTGCAGAGATTCTAAAAACATTGAGACCATATTCCTGAACTATTATTAGGGGGTACTTTATTTTATCCAGTTCTATATTTTTTACAACGGGAATCATCCATTCATCTAAAGTGTGAGGATTTTTTACACTCTCTTTTTCTCTCAGTGCTAACACTTCCTCTTTGGAATAAAGCTTATAATACTCTTCACTCTCACCCAATACCTTATTGTTTGGATCTTCTTCGATCATTTTTGCATATTCAGCTTGTAGCATCTTCAATCGAGGTAATAATTCCTCAGGAGAAGATTCATCTATTGTCGGTGTAGCGATTACAGTCGGACGAAAATCGATAGCATATGGATAGAATCGAAGTAGTTCAATAGACTGTTTTAAAAGCATTTTGCACTGATTGTCATCAATCTCCCTGTATAAATTTCCACCTGCATGTAGATGACACATAGGGGGACCGCTGACAAGTGACTTCTCTTTATCAAAAAGCGTGATCTGCAAACCAGTTTGTGCTAAATAAAGTGCTACTGAAGCACCTGCAATACCACCGCCTACAATTGCTATTTTTTTTGTTCTATCCATTACACATCCAGATGACACATAAGATCACAGAAATTTTCAACTACAAAATTTGGATTATGTTCGCGAATATCTTCACCGTAGTTATACCCGTAACTTACAGCTATAGAATCGATTTGTGCATTATTTGCCGCAATGATGTCGTTTTTGGAATCCCCTACCATTACACACTCTTTCTCATTACATTCAAAATGACTCATAGCATGCAATAATGGTTCCGGAGATGGTTTTTTTGTTGCTAAACTATCAGCGCCGAGTAAAAGCTCAAAATATGCCTCTATACCAAGTGCTTCTAATATTGGTAATATAAACTTATAAGGTTTGTTTGTCACAATTGCCATCTTGTAGCCTCTTTGTCTGAGGTCTGCCAATGTTTCTTTCACACCTTCGTAAAGATAAGTATGCTCACAAACCTTTGTTTCATAATAATCTAAAAATATAGGTAAAGCTTGTTCATACAGATTTTTATTTACTTCATCTTCTTGAAACTCTTTTTTACCTGTTAATGCACGTTTTACAAGCGTTTGCGCACCATTCCCGATCCATTCTCTAATCTCATCTACACTATAAGTTTTTCTGCGAAGTTTTGACAGCATAAAGTTTACCGATGCCGCTAAGTCAGGGACACTATCGATAAGTGTACCGTCAAAATCAAAAATAATTAGTTTTTTACCTTGTAGTTTCAAAAATAGACCCTATTAGTTTTTCGAAATTGTATCATCTATAATTTTAGCTTTTCTTAGATATAATTCCACAAAAAGTTTTTTAAAGGTTAGATATGGGATTAGCAATAGGCTTAGTAGGACTTCCAAACGTAGGTAAATCAACAACATTCAATGCTTTGACAAAAGCACAAAACGCAGAAGCGGCAAACTATCCGTTTTGTACGATCGAACCAAACAAAGCAGTTGTTCCAGTACCAGATAAGCGTCTTGGAGAACTAGCAAAGATTGTAAACCCTGAAAGAATCCAACACTCAACACTAGACTTCGTAGATATTGCTGGACTTGTTAAAGGTGCTAGTAAAGGTGAAGGTTTAGGAAATAAATTCTTATCAAATATTCGTGAAACAGAAGTAATCTTACAAATTGTTAGATGTTTTGAAGATGAAAACATTGTTCATAATGAAGGGAGTATCGATCCGCTTCGTGATGTTGAAATTATTGAGGGTGAGCTTATTTTAGCTGATATCGAAGTACTTTCAAACAGAATTGAAAGATTAAAAAAGCAAGCAAAAGCGGACAAGTCTGCGCAGGGGCTTGTAGATATGGCTACTGAACTATTAGAATACCTTGGTGAAGGGAACTTAGCGCGTAACTTTGAAAAAGCGGATAGTGAAGAGTACCAACAACTTGCTCGCGAGCTTCGTTTCTTAACTGACAAAGAGATTATGTACGGTGCAAATACTGATGAAGATGGTCTTTTAGAAGATAATGAGTATGTAACTGTTCTTCGTGCTCATGCAGAGAAAAACAACTGTGAACTTATCAAACTATGTGCAAAAGTTGAAGAGGAACTTATCGGTCTTGACGATGCAGAAGCTAAAGAGTTTTTAGATGAACTTGGTGTTGAAGAATCAGGTCTAGATCAGATCATCCACAAAGGTTTTGACAAACTTGGTCTTATGAGCTACTTCACAGCAGGTGTAAAAGAAGTACGTAGCTGGACTATCCGTAAAAACTCAACAGCTCCACGTGCTGCTGCAGCAATTCATAACGACTTTGAAAAAGGTTTCATCCGTGCAGAGGTTATCAGCTATGATGACTACATCGCTTGCGGCGGTGAGGCAAAAGCTAAAGAAGCAGGTAAAATGAGACTAGAAGGAAAAGAGTATATCGTTCAAGACGGCGATGTAATGCACTTCAGATTTAACGTTTAATCTCTCTTCTCTCCCTATTGTAGGGAGTTTACCCCTCAATAATTTTTCTATAAGAAAAGGCGCTGTATGATTTACAGATGGAAATAGCCGATACTACTCTGTTTTACTCAGCATTTTTTCTAACCTTATTAGCTGGTTTGTCTACCGGGTTCGGTGCAAGTTTGGCTTTTTTTTCACACACAAACAACTATAAATTTCTCTCTATCGGAATGGGGTTTTCAGCAGGTGTTATGATATATGTATCTTTTGGTGAGATACTTATAAAAGCACAAAATAACTTTTCAGCGATATATGGAGAGGTTCACGGCGAAGTATTCACTTTACTTGCATTCTTCGGTGGTTTTGCCCTTTCTGCTTT
>JBFEUD010000159.1:0-3056 GCA_041547625.1 Sulfurimonas sp. | reverse complement strand
TCTTCAACACCGCGTTCATATGTACGAACTTTTAAAGTATTTCCATCTACAAATGCAATATTTACATTGGCATTATACTTATACCTCAACTCTCTTGCTTCTAAAATATCAAACTCGTCAACATTTTCCTGCAAACAAACAAGATGTGGAACTCCCGTATTGATTAGCCACCAATTTTTATCGTTATGCTCAATGTTACGATCTATGATCTCCGGAGGTGTTAATTCACTTAAAACCATTCCGGATGTATCGCTATTCTCACTTACCTCTGCATTGATTACACCTGCTCCGGTTAAAAAAGACATTTTTGCAGGTGCTAAACCATTGTTGTGAGCATAGTGGGCACAAGCACGGCTTCCGTTTCCACACATATCAGCATGGCTTCCGTCAGAGTTATAAAACTCCCATTCAAAGTCATATTTTTCATGTGGAACTACAACGATTAAACCGTCTGCACCTATGCCATCCTGGCGATGACATAATTCACGTGCTAATTCGTTTCTCTCTTTTTTCACATTATCGTGAAAAATAACAAAGTCATTTCCGTTTGCACTGTATTTTGCTATTTTCATAGGTATATCTCCTTGATCTTTTCAACAAATGCTTCCACTTCGTTTTGAAGATGTTTTAAATCTTTTGAGTTATCGATCACCCACGTAGCACGCTTTTTTTTCTCTTCAATTGGAAGCTGTGAAGCTATTCTTCTACGTGATTCCTCTTCGCTATACCCATTACGCTTCATAAAACGTTCAAGCTGAATATCACTTGGAGTATATACAACCACACTGTCTTTTATATCGTAGTTGTTATTTTCAAAGAAAAGGGGAATGTCAATTAAGTAAGGGAACTCAAAACTGTCTTGTTTTTCGCTCTGTTTTTCGATCTCTGCTTTAATCTTAGGATGCAAAAACTCTTCAAGCGTTTTTTTTGCTTCGAGAGTTTTAAAAATATACTCACCAAGTTTAGGACGATCAACTTTCCCGTTTGGTTTCACATACTGATCACCAAAAGTCTCTTTGACCCATTCAACTGATTGATCTAAAATTTTATGAGAGATAGAATCGGCATCGATTACACGCATGCCGTTAAGTGCCAAGAGAGAGGCTACAGTACTTTTTCCCGTAGCAATCCCTCCAGTTAAAGCGATAGCATATTTAAATGCCATTAGTTTTTAATAATTCCTAAATATTCTTTGCGAATATAGTTACCCATAGCAAAAGCTGCCGGATGCACATCTGAATTATAATAGTCTAAATTGTCTAACATATCTGCACGGTGTAAAATAATATCAGCTGTCGGGTGATACGCTTTTGAAACAAGCAGAGCTGTTTCACATGTCCCTAAGTTATAAGGCATAATAATTTTTGCGTATTTACCTAATACTTCCATCATCTGTTTGTTAGCATCTACATCATCTAATGAAGGGTGTTTAGTTACTAACAGACCCTCTTCATTTAAAACACGGTTATAATGAGCAAGTACTGCTGCATCACTATCTAGTTCTGAGATTACAACATCATAACTGTTATCTGCAGTATCTCTTAAAAGATTCATATTCGCTGATATAACATCACAATCAATCCCGTCATGCTTTTCAATTTCCCCTACCATTCCGCTAGCATTGTCACTGATGATAAGTACTTTTTTAGGGTCTTTATGTGTACATAAAGGGATGTGCACCATCATTTCATTATAGATAAATTCTTTCATTGTAATATAGTCCTTTAACATTTCCATGTTGCTTAATTATCCGCGATTTTATCTACTTTTGGATTAATTTTACTTAATATTGATATAATTACAAAATATTTAAGCTAAAGGTATAAAATGGACTATAATAAAATTAGAAAATTTTGCAGAGTGTTCCGTATAGTTGTTGGACTTGCTCTAATCATTATAGCTATTATTTGGAATAATGGTTGGTTTTATTTGGGTATTATCCCTCTTATTGCTGGAGTTGTTAATTTTTGTCCTCTTTGTATCATTACGAAAAAATGTGATTTACCAGAAGAAAAACAGGAATAAATATGAGTCAAATTTCTTATAAAGATGCAGGTGTAGATATTGATGCTGGAAACAGCTTTGTTGAAAATATTAAACCGTTAGTAAAAGCTACTAAAGTTGATGGCGTTATTGGTGGCATTGGTTCATTTGCAGGTGCATTTGAATTACCGAAAGGTTTTAAAGAGCCTGTAATGCTTGCAGCAACGGACGGTGTAGGTACAAAACTGAAATTAGCTATTGACAGTGGTATCCATAATACTGTAGGTATAGATTTAGTTGCTATGTGTGTAAATGATCTAATTTGTAATTTCGGTACACCATCATTTTTCTTAGACTACTACGCTACTGGTAAACTTGATGTAAATATTGCAACTAATGTAGTTGCAGGTATTGCTGAGGGTTGTAAACAAAGTGAATGTGCACTCATCGGTGGTGAAACTGCAGAGATGCCAGGAATGTACTCTGAAGATGATTACGACCTAGCTGGTTTTGCGGTAGGTGTCGCTGAAAAATCTGAAATGGACAGAGTATCTTTAGTAAAAGCTGGACATAAACTGATTGCTCTTCCATCTTCTGGTCTACATTCAAATGGTTTTTCATTAGCTAGAAAAGTTTTATTTGAAAAAATGGGAATGAAATTTGAAGATGAATTCAATGGTAAACCACTGATTGAAACTCTATTAACTCCTACACAGATCTATGTAAAAACATTTAAAGCTCTTAAAAACGAGATCGTAGCTATGGCTCACATTACAGGTGGTGGTATAGTTGAAAACCTTCCACGTGTACTTCCTGAAAATTTAATGGCAGAAGTAAAAGAAGATGCTGTTAAAGTACTCCCTATCTTTGAACTTATGTCTGAACACGTTGCACGTGATGAGATGTTTAGAGCATTTAATATGGGTGTCGGAATGATACTTGTTGTTGAAGATAAAGATGTAGAAAAAGTTTTAGCTACTGCTGAAGGTTCTTACCTTATTGGTGAAATCAAAGAAGGGCCTAGAGAAGCTAAACTCGTATAATCCTAAGAAAAGCCTTTTAAATAAGGTTTT
>JBFEUD010000158.1:0-3136 GCA_041547625.1 Sulfurimonas sp. | reverse complement strand
CGTTCACAAAAAGGGTTAAGTGGTGTACTAGTTGCATTATTGTTAGTTGTAATCGGAGTAGGTTTAGTAGCTGGTATTAATACGTATTTAAATGCAAAGAAAAATGATATTCAAAACGCTGCAAACAATTCATTTACAAACGCTGGAGTATAAGCAGTAATGATTTTCGAGAGTTAAGAGAAAGTTCATAGCAACCTCTCTTGACTCATGGTTTTTAAAGAGAGTCGATAAAGCTCTCTATTCTTTTTAAAGTTTCCTCTTTTCCTATCACAGACATTATAACATCAAGACCTGGTCCACCCATTTTACCAAGAAGTGCAATACGAAGCGGTTGTCCTATTTTTCCAAAACCAATCTCCATCTCGTTTACAACATCTTCAATTAAATGGTGATATTCTGTTGGCATATGAATCCCCTCAGCAGCAATTAGTTTCGCTTTGAAGTTGGCAACGATGTCAGGTGTATCTGCTTTTACAGCTTTTTTCACAGCTTTTTCGTCGTAGCTCGCAGGAGTTGCTATGATCTCTTTAGCTTGAATACTTAGCTCATGAAGTGTTTTTGCACGCTCTTTGAGTGCATCAAGCAAAATCTCTTTTTTATCGTGAGAAGTAAGTACAAGATCATAGTTATGTAATAACTCTACAAGTGCGTCATTCGGCGTGTTTTTAATATAGTGAGAGTTCAACCAGTCTAACTTTTCAGTATTGTAGATAGAAGCTGATTTGTTAATATCTTTTGGATCAAAAAGCTCCATCATCTCTTCCATTGAGAAGATCTCCTGATCACCATGACTCCATCCAAGACGTACTAAAAAGTTCAGCAGAGCCTCAGGAGTATAGCCCATCTCTTTATAAGCCATAACATCTGTCGCACCGTCACGTTTAGAGAGTTTCTTCCCTTCTTGGTTATGGATCATCGGTACATGGTAAAACTTTGGAATATCAAATCCGAGTGCCTCGTACACTACGATCTGTTTAGGTGTATTTGAAAGATGATCATCTCCGCGGATAACTTCGTTGATTCCCATTAAAGCATCATCGATTGCTACAACAAAGTTATATGTCGGGCTTCCGTCAGAACGAGCGATAATGAAGTCATCAAGTATATCTTCTGCTTTAAAAGTGATATCCCCTTTTACACCATCGCGCACTACGATTTCACCTGTAATAGGTGCTTTAATACGGATAACAGGTTCAACACCTTGAGGAGGAGTGCCCTCAAAATCGCGATACCTTCCATCATACTTGGCTCTCTCTTTATTTGCCATTTGTGTTTCACGAAGAGTCTCTAACTCCTCTTTGGTCATGTAACATTTGTAGGCTTTTCCTTCATCTAGAAGTTGCTGAATATACTTTGCATATATATCATCACGTTTACTCTGGTATGTTACCTCTCCATCAGCAACAAGCCCTAGCCAGTTAAACGCTTTTAGTATAGCTTCTGTCGCTTCCTCAGAGTTTCTAGCTTTATCTGTATCTTCTATACGTAATACAAATTTTCCACCATTTTTTCTTGCCCACAGATAAGAAAAAAGAGCAGTTCTTAAACCACCAATATGTAGATATCCAGTAGGACTTGGAGCAAAACGAGTAACAACCATTTATAAACCCTTTTCATTTTAGTGGTGCAATTTTAGGGTATTGTTGGTTAAAAATGGGTAAAATAACTCTCAATTTAATATATATGGGAAAGTATGAGAAAAATTTTATTTGTTTTATTATTTGCAGGATTTTTAGAAGCGAAAGTGTATGACGGTGTTGCGGTCGTAGTTAAAAATGAAGCCATCACACTGGAAGATATTAAAAGTGAGATGAAAATTTCCAATGTTGATGTAAAAAGAGCGACAGATGCTTTGATCCGTCAAAAGCTTGAAGCTGCTGAGATTAAAGAGAGAAAGATTACTGTTTCTTCTTCTGAAGTTTATGACGATATTAAAAATATGGCTTCACGCAACAATATGAGTATTAGTGAATTTTATGATGCGATTCGTGAAGCAAACGGACTGAGTTCGACACAGCTGAAAGAGAAAGTAAAAGAAAAACTTTTATCGCAAAAACTTTATAGTGCAATTGCATATTCTTCGATAGACGAACCAAGTGATGAAGAGGTTAACGAATACTATCTACTACATAAAGAAGATTATCAACACCCTTCGTCATTTACAGTAGTAATTTATGATGCAAAGTCAAAAGAACTTTTACAAGAAAAAGTTGATAACCCTATGTTTTACTCTCCTGAAATTGCTACAAATGAGCAAGTATTACCATATGAAAGAATATCTCCAGAACTTGCTTCTCTTTTAAGCCAAACACCTGAGCATGGGTTTAGCCCTATTGTACCAAACGGTAAAGGCGGGTTTATGAGCTTTTATATAAAGTCGGTCGCATCAGTACAAGAGGGTGATATAGCGAGTGTGAAGAGTCAGATTGTCAATGCAATTATGGCAGAAAAAAGAGAAGTTGTTTTAAGTGATTATTTCGCGCGCTTACGTGATAATGCAGATATTAACATTATCAGGATGCCGGAATAATGCTTAGCGATCAAAACTTTATAAATATCGCTTGTGAGATAGCTACTGCATCTAAATGTGTTTCAAAACAAGTAGGTGCTGTAATTGTAAAAGACGGCAGGATTCTAAGTACAGGCTATAACGGGACACCTGCAGGGTATATTAACTGTTGTGAACACTGGGATAATGAGTATACAAAAGAGCATCATGATTGGAGTAAAACGTACGAGATTCATGCTGAGATGAATGCACTTATTTGGGCTGCGAGAAAAGGGATTTCTATTGAAGATGCTACTATCTACGTAACATTGGAGCCTTGTAGCGAATGTAGTAAAAACCTTATAGCTGCAGGGATAAGACGCATAGTGTTTTTACGAGAGTATGAACATACTCATTCGGAAGTTGTGTCGAAATTTTTACGCGATAATGGCGTCAGTATAGAGAAATTGGCAGTAGAGAGTAACTAAGAACTTTTAACTTATTTTCATCTGCAAAACTTCCCTAGAAAATTTTGGTTCTAGAAAAGTTTATATAATTCTGAGTCAATAACTGTTTGTTTATGAAAGCAGTTCCAATGCTTTTTCCGGTGGTCTTGCAATGATCGCTTTTCCATTTTTAATTATGATT
>JBFEUD010000157.1:0-3253 GCA_041547625.1 Sulfurimonas sp. | reverse complement strand
TGGACTGCTTATAGCTGATGACATAGAAAAAATCCAAGCTATTTTAGAAAAAGCAAGAGCAGCTATTGAAGCATTGCAGATTGAACATCCGAAATACTCTCATAAAGTTTTAACGGCATCTTTTGGAGTATGTGTAATCAACAGTTATGAAGTTAAAAATTTTGACAAGATGTACAAGGTTGCAGATACAGCTTTATATGATGCAAAAGAGCAAGGTAGAAACTGTATCGTAGGTGCAGATAAAATTAGCACACTTTAATAGTTACAAGGTATAATTCGCACATGCCTTTATCTAGACTTAACGAGCAGCAATATGAAGCTGCAACATCTTCTCATAATAAAAATCTTATTATCGCTTCAGCAGGGACGGGAAAGACTTCTACAATCGTTGGACGTATTGCATATTTACTAAATAGCGGTATACAACCAAACGAAATTTTACTCCTGACATTTACCAATAAAGCTGCTGCAGAGATGGTAAGCCGTGTTGCTGAATTTTTCGGTAACAGTGTCGCTTCAAAAATAGATGCGGGTACTTTTCATGCTGTGAGTTACAGATGGTTAAAAAAGAAAGATAAAAGAGTAGTATTAAAACAGCAGCGTGAACTGAAAACGCTTTTTCGATCTGTTTTTGAAAAGCGTACATTTTCCCATATAGATGCTGAAGCACAGGCATACGGTGGAAACTATTTGTACGATCTATACTCATTCTATCAAAATACGGAACTCTCCCAAGATTTTGAAAGCTGGATAAAAAACAATTACCCTGAACATGAACTTTTTGCAATGATCTATGCAGATGTGGTTGATGAGTTTGAACGTTTAAAAAAAGAGTATGGATTTTTAAACTTTAACGATCTGCTGTTACATTTTCGAGAGATGTGTAAAAGTCATCATCTTGGATATAAAGAAGTACTTGTAGATGAGTATCAAGATACAAATGCATTGCAAGGGACGTTAATTGATGCTATGAATCCGCCATCATTGTTTTGTGTAGGGGATTATGATCAGAGTATCTATGCATTTAACGGTGCAGACATTACTATCATAGGCTCTTTTACAAATAAATATCCCGATGCAGTTGTACATACCCTTAACAAGAACTACCGTTCTTCCGTGCCTATTTTATCTTTGGCAAATAAGGTAATTGAGCATAATGAAAGAATCTATCCGAAAAAACTGGAGGTAACGAGGACAGATGTAGACACTCCTCCAAAACTTTTGGCATATGATGAATTGTTTGATCAATATCACGGTGTTGCGGATATGATCTCTAAAAGCGAAACTCCGCATGCTGATATTGCCGTTATTTTTAGAAACAACTCTTCGGCAGACGGTATTGAGGTGGCGTTAAGAGAGTTAGATATCTCTTGTAAGCGTAAAGGGGGTACAAGCTTTTTTGATGCCCGTGAGGTGAAAGCTGTTCTTGATCTATACACTTTGCTTGTAAATGAATCGGACATGATGTCATTTATACATATTTTTGAGTTTGCCAGAGGGATTGGAAGTGCAATGGCAAAAGAGATCTATATAGCACTGAAGAGTTTAGGGCAGGGGAGTATGTTTTACGGATTATACGCACCGGATGAGTCGATGAGTAACCCTTTTGAAAAGCGTAAGCTCAACCACCAATTAGGACTTTTTGACGACTTTTTAGAGTTAGGTGCTGTAGGGAAATATGCCAAACTTGGATTTGAAGCGAAGTTCATGAAAAACCCTGTTCTTAAACACCCTAAGCTTACAAAAGAATCGGCAACTTTTTTACATAATTTTTATGTGCTCTTTCGTGATCTTAAAGGGATTAAACAGCCAAAAACCATAGTAAGAAAAATAGCAGATTCAGACTTTTTCAAATATATTGCCGATGTTCTTGCAACAAAAAGAGCTACGCTAAAAGATGGAAATATTGATGAGAAACAAAAGAGTGAAGCTCTGATTAGAATCGAGCGTAAAATGAAACTTTTACAGGAACTCTCACACCCTTACAGCGAACATGATCGTTTTTTAAATGCAATGATTCTTGGCTCATCTGATCTCTCTCAGGGTGAGGGGGTGAATCTTTTAAGTGTACATGCATCAAAAGGACTGGAATATAAAGAGGTTTATGTAGTTGATCTGATGGATGGACGCTTTCCAAACAGAAAACTTATGCAGCGGGGAGGAAGTCTTGATGAAGAGAGACGATTGTTCTATGTAGCTGTTACTCGCGCAAAAGATATTTTATACTTAAGTTATGCAAAATATGACAAGATTAAAAAACAAAATTTTCCCCCTTCACAGTTTGTCTATGAAGCCGGACTTGTACCCAAAGATGAAGGATATCGAGAGATTATGAAAAAAAATGAGAAGGATCTGGAAGAGGATTAGCCCTCTTGCATAGCTCTTATTTTTCTAACCTCTAAAAAGTAGCTGTGTCCTAAATAGATTACGTAAAAGACTGTTGCAAAAAATATCACAAAAGGGATAAGTGATATGAGATACAAGACCAATGTTTTTAAGCGTAAAGTACTGCCGTGAAAAACTTTTATTCTGTAGAACTCCTGTTTTGTACATATACTTGATGATACATCGTAGTTAAGCATTTTATGGAAGAAGTAATAGAGTGGGAAGTTAAATGCTATGATGTTGAGTACAGGGATAAAGTATAAAGGGATACAAACAACAAATAAAATAATCATAATTACAAACCATTTTAAAGCGAGTAAAACTCCTGCAAATAAGTTAGAATATCCGATCATCTCCACATCTTGATAATGTCTTCTTTGCAGTTCCTTGAGAATAATATGCGTAAGAAGACCAATAACCAAAAGTGCTACAAAAATAGATAAATAAAGCATAAGAAGCGATCCAACTGTATACACTAAAAATGATGCGATCCACGATGTGATCGCACTACTCATTAAAAATTTGATAATAGCTGTATTTTGTAGAGTTGTAGAGAAACTATCGGTATGAGGGATACCGTTTTGTATTGTTGTCTGATTGGATTCTACATGCATTGTAGCATCCAGATGTTCTAAACCGATTCCTGCCAAAATAAAAAATAGAATATATAAAATAAGCATACTTAGAACAAAAGGGACAATTGAGTATTTAATCATTTTTGTTGTTAAAAGGTCTTTTATACTGAGTTTGAGTATTTGTGTTTCGTTATCCATGTTTGCTCCAAAGTTTTTGATTGAGTTTTAACTCTTCTACTATACCGATTGAGAGATGGAGGGTTTTAATATACTCCATTGCTATTTTATACTCT
>JBFEUD010000156.1:0-3352 GCA_041547625.1 Sulfurimonas sp. | reverse complement strand
TGGATAAAATCTGCATCCAATGCCTCAAAATGTGCTTGTGGCAATACATACAAAATATTTGCCCAATATGCTTGTTTATGAAGGTATTCAATCTCACTTTTGACAAAACTTTCACTCTTTTCAAAAATAAGTACCTTGTCACTCGTACCAAACTCTTTGATCTCAAAGTTTTTATTTGTAAAAACTGCTTCAAAATGATCAATCGGCGTAAACTTTCTGAGTCTGAAGTTGATCTTCAAACTTTTAAACAGATGGAGTAATTGCTCCAAGTAGGGTATAAAAAAGGGTGATATCAATTGTCTTTCGTAAAAAACATTATCATATATAAAAGAGCTTTCAAAAAGTGTTTGCTCAATCACTTCTATTTTATCCGCTACATTTGTAGGCAGTAATTTTACTTTTGTAAAAATATCTGCTGATGTAATTTTAGGACAAAAAAGTACTACCCCACCATCTTGGATATCTTCCAGAGCTTTAAACATAGACTTCACGTTACCATCCAGAGCCAAAAAGCTTGTTTCAGTAACTACTTGTAGGGCAAGCTTTAGAACAATTTCATTTGATTCGTAAACAGTAATATTTTTATCTATAAGTTTAAATCGTAGCAGTCTTTTGAGGGCTTCATCAAGATCTTTTACCTTGATCCAAGCGATTTCATTATCGCTTATTTGAGTTGGTTTATTGAAAATGATCCCGTAAGCACCGTTAAATACAGCTTCATTTATAGAGTTTTCTTCATAAGCGATAAAAAGATCGCCTCTTTTTACATGTTTTGCTTCAAAAACTATATTGTTAAATTCGCTTACAAAAGGGGAACTAATTAGCTCCCCATGTATAAGTGCTAGGATATTTTCTAGTCTCATCCAATAGGTGTACCTGCTTTTTTAGGTTTTTCCGGTCTTACTAAACATAAACCGTCTTCATCCTTAGCAGCAAGAAGCATTCCTTCACTCATCATACCCATAAGTTTTGCAGGTTTTAAGTTCGCAACTACACATACTTGTGTATTTACAAGATCTTCAGGTGAATAAAACTCTTTAATACCGGCAACAACTTGACGGTTTTTCCCTTCACCAAGATCTACTTGAAGTTTTAAAAGTTTTTTACTTTTTGGAACCTCTTCAGCTTCTACAACAATACCAACTTTGAGTTTTGTTTCAAAGAATTGACCGATTTCAATTAGGTTGTCAGTCTCCTCTTTTGTTTCAGATTCCTCTTTTTTAGCCTCTTTTGGAGGGTTTGGTTCCGCTTTTGGAGCTTCAGGCATTAAAGGTTCTTCAATACGTGGGAAAAGAGGCGGTACTTTTTTAATATTAAATACTTTTAACAGCTTTTTATCAATAATAAGCTCGTTATAGCTTTCATTATTGATAGTAAAATCAAGTGCATCCGCAATCGTAGCAGTAGTTTTTGGCATGATAGGGTGAAGCATTACAGCCGCTTTTGCCAAGATGTTTGCTACAAGTGCAACAGTTGCAAGAGCTTGATCTTTTTGATCGTTTTTCATTTTTACCCATGGCTCATGCTCTTGGATAGCACCGTTTCCGATTGAAAACAGTTTCCATAACTCTTCAAGGTATCTGTGTGGTTGTAAATTTTCAATAAACGTATCTAGTGAAGCTATAACTTCATTTGCTTGCGCAATCTCTTTAGAATGATATTTCTCTACATCAACACTGTCGATCTCAAAATCACTGTATTTTCCACTCATACCGATAATACGGTTCAGAAGGTTACCAAGATCGTTGCTAAGCTCCGAGTTGATACGGTCAATGAAAGCTCTTTGAGAAAAATCTCCGTCTTGACCAAATGGTACTTCACGAAGCATAAAGTAACGTAAGTTTTCAGCTCCATATGCATCTGCAACATCTTTAGGAGATACAACGTTCCCTTTAGATTTACTCATTTTTTCACCGTCACGTGTCCACCAACCGTGTGCACCGATGTGTTTTGGAAGAGGGAGGTCTAAACTCATTAAAAATGCCGGCCAGTAAATAGCATGGAAACGTAAAATATCTTTTCCTACTAGTTGAATATCTGCAGGCCAGAAATCTTCCATTTTCGCATTGTCATTTCCGTATCCAAGAGCCGTAACATAGTTAAGCAGGGCATCTAACCATACATACATTACGTGCTTGTCATCATTTAATTCTTCAGGCATTTGAACACCCCAAGTAAATGACGTACGTGTAACTGAAAGGTCTTTTAATCCACCTTTTACAAAGTTGATTACTTCGTTTGCACGTGATTTCGGCATAATAAAGTCAGGATTTTCTTCATAATGTTTTAAAAGTGCATCTTCATATTTTGAAAGTTTAAAGAAGTAGCTTTCCTCTTTTACGATATTTGTACTTCTACCGCAGTCAGGACAGAATTCGCCGTCAATTAACTGAGTTTCAGGGAAAAATGCTTCACAACTTACACAGTAGTGTCCCTCATATTCCCCTTTATATACATCACCTTTTTCATACATTTTCATAAATGCATGCTGAACACCTTTTTTATGATCAGCATCAGTTGTACGGATAAATTTATCATACGAAATTTCAAACTCATCCCAAAGATTTTTAAATGATGCACTGATTTCATCAGCAAACTGCTGTGTAGGTTTATTGTTTTTTTGTGCAGATTCTTCAATCTTTTGACCGTGTTCATCAGTACCAGTCAAGAAGAAAGTTTTTTCATTTTTTAGTCTGTAATATCTTGCTAATGAATCAGCTATAAATGTCGTGTAAGCATGCCCGATGTGAGCTTCTCCGTTTACATAATAGATCGGTGTTGTTATATATTTACTCAATTTTCTTTTCCTGCCTAAAATTATTATCGCTATTTTATCGAATTTGCCTTAAAACTCAAATCCACCCGTGTCACCTTTACTCATAGAGTTATAAACCGCATTTACATATTCTTTACGCAGTTCACACCCTATATATTGGGGACATTGACTACAACTCTCAACACTGTGTTCTTGCTGACAGTTTTGCACTTTTTCGATCATCTCATCAAGATAGATCTCAAATCTATCTTTTTCCTGATTATCCATTTTGAGAATAAACCTCTTTGACGCGAGCAATCTCATATTTTGAACCAAAGAAACATGGAGACGTGTCGTGAAGGTGTCTATATCCTAACTCTAAAAGTCTCCCTTTACCGTCGATCGCTTCACCGCCTGCTTTTTCATATACAAAAGCAAAAGGGAATACTTCAAATAAACGGCGAAGTTTCCCTTCCGGTTTGTCACTAGTTCCCGGATAGCTGAATAACCCGCCGCCTTTAAAAGGATCTGATGCAGATCTGGAACCATACCGCCTGAATAACGTAGACGATATCCCTCTTTAAAGAAAGAGTCTAC
>JBFEUD010000155.1:0-3352 GCA_041547625.1 Sulfurimonas sp. | reverse complement strand
CTGCTTGCACCCGTAACTATTGCGTTTTTCATCACTTTTCCCTATACTACTCTTATGAAAAATATTTATATCACAGACCTAGACCATACATTCTTACGATCAGATTTATCTGTAAGTGATTATACTAAAAAAATATGGAACTCTTATGAAAAAGACTCGATAGTTTCCATCGCAACGGCAAGAACATATAAAAAAACCATGCAGTTTTTACAAGGTGTAAGTATTAATGCGCCTATGATCCTCCTTGACGGTGCTTTAATAGCAACTTTTGATAAAAAAATTGTAGATACGAAGTTCGTTTCAAAAGAGATGGCAGATGTGATAATTGATGAAGGTGGAAAACTAGGGGTCTATCCGTTTGTACTCTCTCTAGTCGATGAGGAGTTAAATGAAGCGTTTGCATACTCTTTTACACTTAATAACTATCAAACAGAAATTTTAAAACGTTATGCTAACGACGACCACACACAAGGTTTTAGAAATCTGCGTGCGATGGAAAATAATTTTAAAATTGTTTATATGGACGATGAAGATATTTTAATAGAACTCAAAAACAGAATTGAAAAAATTTTCGGAGATCAATTGAAATATATCTTGGCCCCAGAAGCATATATGGGATGTTATTTTTTAACTATATTACATAAAGATGCAGACAAGGCTCACGGCATTCAAAGTGTAAGCGAAGCAGCTGGATTTGACCTCTCAAAGTTAAGTGTTTTTGGAGACAATTTAAACGATATTGGTATGTTTGACCTTGCAAATATTTCCGTAGCCGTGGCAAATGCTCATAATGATGTTAAAAAAATGGCAAATGTCGTACTCCCTCATACAAATGATGAAGACGGTGTAGCAAAATATTTGGAAGGACTTAGAAATGTATAGAGAATCAAATGTCATACCAATGATAATCATTGCTACTCTATTTTTTATTTTTGGATTTGTAACATGGCTTAACGGCTCACTCATTCCATTTTTAAAAGTTTTATGCGATCTTAATGAGTTTGAAGCCTTGTTTGTAACTTTCGCTTTTTATATATCTTATACGGTTATGGCATATCCAATGTCATATTTACTGGAACTTACTGGATACAAACGAGGGATGATACTGGGACTTTTGGTTATGGCTATAGGAAGTCTTCTTTTTATTCCTGCAGCCTTTATGAGAGAGTTTGGAATCTTCTTACTTGCTCTTTTTGTATTAGGGACGGGACTTACTATTTTACAAAGTGCCTCAAATCCTTATATTGTTTTACTCGGTCCCATTGAAAGTGCTGCGAGACGTATTAGTATTATGGGGCTTATCAACAAATCAGCGGGGGTGTTGGCGCCAATAGTATTTACTACATT
Source organism: Sulfurimonas sp. (assembly GCA_041547625.1). Lineage (GTDB taxonomy): Bacteria > Campylobacterota > Campylobacteria > Campylobacterales > Sulfurimonadaceae > Sulfurimonas. The sequence continues at coordinate 2,005 of JBFEUD010000155.1, read as the reverse complement.
GATTCTTTCAGATATGCCGCTTTTAGAGAATTTGCAAGCATCTAATCTTGATACTTTGTCGCAAAAACTTGTTACACCTTATATTGTAATGGCATTAATTTTAATTTCACTCATCGTATTTGTTTTTTTCTCCCCTTTAAAAGAGGTTGAGTATGAGGAGGATGATACTTACGATCACGTGAGCGTATTTAGATTTCCTCATGTAATACTCGGTGCGATTGCTTTGTTTTTTTATGTAGGGATCGAAGTGATAGCAGGTGACACTATAGGGCTATATGCGCAAAGTTTGGGGGTAGGAGATGCAACGACACTGACATCTTATACCATGGCTTGTATGGTACTGGCCTATCTATTTGGTGTCGTAGCGATTCCGAAATTACTCTCGCAGAAAAATGCCTTGGCAGCTTCATCTATTTTGGGGATAGGACTGATTTTGGCAGTAATATTGATCCCAAAAGAGAGTCATATGCTAATGGAGAGTATTCCCGATACGGTTTTGTTTGTGGCATTGCTTGGACTTTCAAATGCTTTGGTTTGGCCTACAATCTGGCCATTGGTTTTAGACGGGCTTGGGCGTCATACACCAAAGGCAACAGCTCTACTCATTATGTCGATAGCTGGCGGTGCACTCCTACCGCTTGCTTTTGGTAGAATCTCTTTGTATACAGGGGACATGCAGCAGAGTTATTTGCTCGGAATTCTTTGTTATCTGATCATTCTATTTTATGCACTCAAAGGGCATAGAATAGGAAGAACCTAGAAAATCATTCTCTCAAAAAGCCAAAAAGCAGAGACGCTGCCGATTGTATAAGCAACGGCGGTATCGAATTTTTTTTCCGCTATAAATTTATGTACTATTTTTAAGGCTACAGAAGCTGCAAGGATAAAGATAATCTGTCCTAACTCTATTCCAAGATTGAATGAAAAGAGTGACAGCGGGATCTCATCGTGAGGCAGTCCTATACTTGATAAACTTGAAGAGAATCCAAAACCGTGAACAAGACCAAATATAAAAGCAACAACTCCTAGATGTTTTTTTGTAAAGGTTTGACGCTCCAGCATAATCTCTTTCGCTAAAAATAAAATACTCAAAGCAATCATCGCCTCTACATAAGAGGTATTGATTGTAGCAACTCCAAGAACACCTGAAATCAATGTAATGGAATGGGAAAGGGTAAATGCTGAAATCGTATAGAGCAGTTTTTTGAGAGTAGTTGAAAGGATTAACAGTCCCATTACAAAACTAAGGTGATCAAAGCCTTCTAAAATATGTAAAATGCCCAGTTGTACATACTCTAAAAAAAGCTTCCATTTAGAGCTTTGCTGGTCTACCTTCATAAAAGGGGTAGTGGATCGAAGAAGGGATTTAGATATGTTTTCAGCACGTTCATAACGTACAAGAACACCTCTATCGCTTGATACAAGTCCTTCTACCCAAATTCTAGAGTTTTGCAATGCATTGCTGCCGCAGTTGAGTTTGTAAGTCCTTATGATAAAACCGTTCTCAATAGTTTTAATGCTTGGTGTTTGTTGGATACAGCGTGTAGGGTACTTGATGTTGATATCTTCTCCTCTGGTATCAGAAAGAGGTTTTTTATACACTACATCAATTGTTTTATCATCGTTTTCATGCAAATTGATAAAAGAGAGTCCGGTCTGATGTGCTTTGAGAAAAGTTGTTAAAATTGCTAATATAAGAAAGATACGGGAAAGATACATCTACTTTGGTTCTTTGATAGTATATTTATTATAAAGTTTTACATACTGTTGTTGAGTATTTCTAATAAAAAACTCTTTTTTATAGTTCTCATATACAATGTCCTCTACTTCTTCAAAAGGATAAGGCTCACTAACTTTTTTATCAGCAATAAAAAAGATAGATTGATTAGAACCGTTTTGAATAGGTCTACTCCAAAAACCCTGTGCTAAATGAGAAAGTTTAAAAGCTGTATATTTACCGAATTTTTCTTCTAAAAGTTTTGGTGTGTAGTTTTTGTACTTTTTT
>JBFEUD010000154.1:0-3418 GCA_041547625.1 Sulfurimonas sp. | reverse complement strand
GATCCTCTTTTAAAATTTTATCTTTTACTTTAATATTTACATAGGTACTAAGCCCGCTTAACTCTTTCATCCAGAACTGATCTTTTTGAACAGTCAATCCAACAAGTGCGGGGATAAACTCTTTTGTTTGTATGTCAAAACTTTTTGCAATCTCAAGACCGATATCTGTAGCACCTATATTGGCAAAACTTTTACCACCTGTAGCAACAACTATATTTTTAGCTTTAAGTGTTTGCTTGTCGGTTTTAAGGATAAACAATTCATCTTCTTTTGTTAAAGAAATTATTTTATGATTGTAGTAAAAATGGTTTTCTTGGTTGAGTTTTAATAGTAGATCGATTATATCTTGAGATGAATGTTTACAAAAATAGTATCGATTTTTTCGAATCTCTAAATCTATATTGTTTCGATCTAAAAAGCGAAGCAGCTTCTCTTTGTTAAACTTTTTAAAAACAGTTTTAATCAGCTCTTTGTTACCGTCAAAATGGCTTGGTTTGACATCTACATTTGTAATGTTACACTTGCCACCACCGGAAATTTTTAACTTTTTGGCTGCTTTTTCATTTCCTTCAACAATGGCAACAGAGAGTTTTTTAGAAAGGTTTGCTCCGCACATAAGTCCCGAAGCTCCCGCACCTAAAATAATTACGTCATAGATTTTCATAAATGCAATTATAACGCACACGGCTAAAATAAGCTATAATTTCATAAATAATAAAAAAGAAGAGTAATGGCAAATAAATTACATATAGTTTCTTTAGGCTGTACAAAAAACCTTGTAGATACAGAAGTAATGATGGGGAAACTGAAAAATTTTGAACTAACAGACGATAATGAAAATGCAGATGTAATCATTGTAAATACATGTGGATTTATAGATGCTGCAAAAGAAGAGTCTCTAAATACTGTTTTATCTTTACATGAAGCGAGAAAAGAAGATTCTGTTTTGGTAATGGCAGGATGTTTGAGTGAGCGTTATCAAGAGGAGTTGCAAGAGCAGATTCCTGAAGTTGATATCTTTACAGGTGTTGGTGATTATGACAAGATAGACGAACTATTAGTGGAGAAAAAAAGCAGATTTTCAGACGAGGTGTATCTTATTGACGGAGCAGAGCGTGTAGTAACAGGTTCAACATATCATGCATATATTAAACTGAGTGAAGGGTGTAATCAGCAATGTTCATTTTGTGCAATTCCAAGCTTCAAAGGAAAGCTCAATTCTCGTGACCTTGATTCAATTGCAAAAGAGGTTGAGTCTTTAGTAGCACAGGGATATTGGGACTTCTCTTTTGTATCACAAGATTCAAGCTCATACTTAAGAGATAAAAATCTTAAAGATGGACTTTCATTGTTAATTGAAAGAATTGAACTTATTGAAGGTGTAAAGTCAGCAAGAATTCTTTATTTATACCCTTCAACTACAAGCATGAATCTTCTTAAACGTATAGAAAAAAGTGAAATATTTCAAAATTATTTCGATATGCCTATCCAACATATTAACGATGATATGCTTCGTATTATGAAAAGAGGATTTGGTAAAGAGAAAACTCTTGAGTTATTAAACTACATGAGAGCTATGCCAAATTCTTTTGTAAGAACGAGCTTCATTGTGGGACACCCTGGTGAAACACAAGAGATGTTTGACGAGATGTGTGAATTTACTAAAAGCTTCGGATTTGATCGTGTCAATGTTTTTGCATACTCAGATGAAGAAACAACAGCTGCTCATGACATGACAGATAAGATCGACGAAGAAACAATCGCAGATCGTGCAGAGATTTTAGGTGACATTGTCGCAGAAGTGACACAAGAGAGCTTGGAAGCAGAGATTGGAAAAGAAGTAGATATTGTAATTGACGGTGAAAGTGATGAGCATGAGTATTTACTGAGTGCAAGAGAACTGCTTTGGGCTCCAGAGATTGACGGTGAAATTTTTGTGAACGATAGAACTGATGAAGATGCAGAGATTGAATTTGGTAAACTATACAGAGCAAAGATCACGGGGATTGCCGGTCATATTTTAATGGCAACTGTAGATAATGCTGCAAGAGACAACTAAACAATTACTCCAACAATCTAAAAACCTTCTGGCATTTTCAGCCGGGGGGGATTCTACTGCACTTTTATTCATACTTCTTGAAAATGAAATCCCTTTTGATATCGCTATCGTCGATTATGGAGTACGTAAACAAAGTAAAGAGGAAGTTGCTTATGCACAAAAATTAGCAGAGCAATACGGCTTTAGATGTTATATGAAAACTGCTCCTAAACTTGAGAAAAATTTTGAAGCTGAAGCGAGAGAATTTCGCTATAAGTTTTTTGAAGAGCTAATAGAGGAACAAAAATATGAAAACCTTTTAACAGCACACCATTTAGGAGACCGTTTTGAATGGTTTTTAATGCAGTTTTGCAAGGGTGCGGGATGTGTAGAACTCTCAGGGATGAAAAGTATTGAATCAAGAGAAAACTACACACTAGTAAGACCATTATTACATTTAGAAAAACAAGAGCTTTTATCATATTTAGATAGTCATAAAATAAATTATTTTGAAGATGAAAGCAATAGTGATGAACGCTATACGAGAAACTATTTTCGGCATAATTTTTCTCAACCTCTTATGGAGAAATATCTTGCGGGGATTAAAAGAAGTTTTTCCTATATCGATCAAGATGTAGCATTTTTGATTGGAGATGTAGAGTTACATACAGTAAATCGCTTAGGCTATTTTAAAACAAGTGATAAAAGAACAAACTTAGTTTATATAGACAAGTATTTAAAGGGACAGGGGCATCTTATTACTGCAAATGAGAAAAAAGAGCTTTTAGAAAATGAAAGTATTGTCTTAGGACGTAAATATATCGTAGTGCAAGATGATAAACATGTATTTATTGCACCCTATATAGAAGCTAAAGACATGGATAAACAATTAAAAGAGAAGTTTCGTATATTGAAAGTTCCTGTAAAACTACGAGGCTATTTAGCAGGTGATGAAGAAGCACTCGAATTAGTGTCTTTATTGTTACAATAAACTTTCATTGTAAAAGAGGAGTTGATCATCTCTCCCTCTTTTTTGAACTCAATCGGAAAATTAATACCTATAATCCAATCGCTTTTATTAATAGCATCCAAAAAGTCATAAAAATTTGCCGGTGAATTAATTTTAGATGTTGTATTTACTTCATACGTAGCAAAGCCTTCTACATTATCACCTTTGTCTATTTGAGAAATTTTAAAGTTCGAGAAATATGTTTTATGTTGCTTTTCAAATCGTTGTGGATTAAAAGGTTTGTCAAAAGCTTGAATAATATGTCTGTTTTTACTTTGTAATTCTTTTAAAACACTGAGTGTTTCATCGTAAAATATTTGATATCTTTGGTATTCTTTTAGTTCTTGTTTATATTCAACTCTTTGAATTCT
>JBFEUD010000153.1:0-3419 GCA_041547625.1 Sulfurimonas sp. | reverse complement strand
TGGAAGAGGGCGTGCCTGTAACTTATGTTCCGTTTAGAAACGGTATATTTCTCTCTATGGCGGCAGCAATTGCAGAGAAAGAGGGTGCAAGTGTTATTGCGATAGGTGTTGTTGAAGAAGACAGCAGTGGTTATCCTGACTGTAGAGAAAACTACATAGAAGCGATGCAAAAAGCAATCAATCTCGGAACAAAAGATGAAACAAACATAGAGATAAGAATGCCCCTTGTACATCTTAAAAAATCTGAAATAGTTCAAGAAGCGGTTAAATTGGATGTGGCTTTAGATCTTACATGGAGTTGCTATAAAAATGAAGATGCTGCATGCGGTATTTGTGACAGCTGTAGACTACGTCTTAACGGGTTTGAAAAAGCCGGAGTAAAAGATCCCATAAAATATGCATAATACTAAACAATATGATTTAGAAGTTATTGTAAATCCACGATTGAAATATAGTTATATATCTATCCCTCATGGGGATAAAGTAGTTATAAAAACTCCTTCTAAGTCACAAAAGTTTATTCACTCTTTATTAGAATCAAAAAAAGAGTGGATCGAAGAAAAGCTAATTCAGATCAAAAAGAAAAAGCTTTTACCTGCTCAACCGATTCATACTTTAGAGTACCTGCACAATAAAGTTGTATTTTACTCGATGCTTATGCAGCTGGAATATACCCAACTGAAGTTTAGAAAAATGAGAAGACGATGGGGAAGTTGTAGCTCTCAAGGTATTATTACCCTCAATAAAGAGCTTTTAAAAGTTGATGCTAGACTGGTGGATTATGTTGTAGTACACGAATTAGCACACCTAAAACATATGAACCATTCAAAACAGTTCCATGCTTTAGTAGAAAGTTATCTTCCTAATGCTTCGCAATTACGAAAAGAATTAAAAAATATTCAGCTCGTACTTGCTTGACGGCGACCATAACATCCAACCGCTTGTGTTGGCATCGTCAGCAGCTTGTATCTGCTGTTGAATTTCCTCTTTTTCATAAGCTACTTTTGAACGTGTATAGTCTTTAAAGTATTGCAACCAAGGTCTAACTCTAACAGGATCGATTCTATCTTGTATATTGGCAATACTTCTGTATATGACTATATATGGATGTTTTGCCGGATATGTTTTCCCAAATGAACCGCTTGCAAATCCTGAAGGGTATAACATTGGGGCTATATAGTCTGTATGTTTTGCTAATGATTCTATAGTTTGTCCAATTCCGTTGTCATCTTTACTCCAACACACATTTCCGTAAATATCTACAGAGATAAAAACACCGTATTTTCGAAGCTTACTTTGTGCTTTGTCTAAAAACCTTCCAATAGCATTTATACGGTTTTTTTGTGTATTTTCTTCTAAAAGACATAAGCCCTGTTTTGCAGGAAAACGGACATAATCAAAATTGATCTCGTCAAACCCGACTTTTGCTGCTTCCTCTGCCATTTTTATGGCGTATTGATGACTTCTATCATCGTAAGGGTCTACCCATGCCATACCGTCATGGTTTCTCCATACACTTTTATTTGCATCGTTTTTTTTGATTGCATACTCATAATTATGAGAAGCCTGCAGTTCATCTTTGAATGTAACGATTCTTGCAATTGTGTAGATATTTCTCTTTTTAAGTTTTTGCATAAACTTTTTAATATCTCTATTGGTTCTTTTTAAATGAGCACCATAACTGTTTGCTTGCTGAAAATCTGTCCAAAACAATGTTGAACCGTATTCATTTTTAACATCTACTACTACAGCATTTATTTTTGTTTTTTCTATAATGTGCAGGGCTCTTTTTAATCTTGGTGAATTATTTGAAGCACCCCAAAATGTTAAATAAAGAGCCTTTACATGTATAGGCGATAAATGAAACTCTGAAAGGTTCTGATCTTTTAAAATTGTAAAAGGTCTGTATCCATACGCTTTTACATGCAATGTGCTTTCATTTGTATCAATTGAAAAAGTTCCATTACTGTCACTTTTTACCAAATTGTTAGAATCACTGACAATAGCGTTGTCTATAGGTTGTAAGCTGTTTGCATCAACTAGCTGTCCACTCCAACCGTGAAGCAGCGTAGCTGCCATGAGAAAAAGAAAAAACTGCTTCATTAAGATTATCTTTGATTTAAGAAGTAGCCAAGGCTGACATCACTCCACTCTTTAGAGAGGTGAAGATATTTTTGGATAGAGTCATAAACTGTTGCAAAATCTTTATTTTGAGCACTTTGTTCATCAATTACTTCTACCAGAGCTTTTTTACCAGCTTCTATCACATCTTTTGGAAATTGTGAAAGTGTTACATTGAGTTGTTTTAATTCCTGAAGTGCTTTAATATTTTCTGCATGGAATTCATATGTCATATTTGAATTAAGTTCACTCGCAGCCACTTCGATCATCGATTGATGTTCACGTGCCAATTTTTCCCACGAGTGTTTATTAAATGTTAATTCTAAAACAGAACCCGGTTCATGCCAGCCAGAATAATAATATGGCGCAACTTTATAAAAGCCCATTTTTATATCAAGTGCAGGTCCAACCCATTCAGTTGCATCGATGACACCACGCTCTAGCGATGTATAGATCTCACCTGCAGGAAGTAAAATAGGATTCACGCCCAATTTAGCAAAAACCTCTCCACCAAGTCCAGGGATACGCATCTTTAGACCCTTCATATCTTCTAAAGAATGGATTGGATCTCTATACCATCCACCCATTTGGATATTTGTATTTCCTCCTAAAAACGGGTAGAGATTATATTTTGCATAGTATTCTCTCCAAAGATCAAGTCCTCCACCATAAAGCATCCAAGAGTTTACCTCTTCTGCTGTATAACCAAAAGGGATACCACTAAATAGAGAAAAAGCAGAGTTTTTCCCTTTCCAGTAGTAAGGACCTGAGTGAAAAGCATCTATCTGACCGCTGGAGCACGCATCAAAAACGGCGAGAGCAGGGACTAATGTGTTTTTTGGATAGAGTTTGATCTCTAAACTCCCACCGCTAATCTCTGCAATACGCTGAACAAATTTCTCCACACCTGTTCCCATAATAGGGAAGTGTGCAGGCCAAGAAGTAGCGAGTTTAATAACCGTCTTTTTTGCTCTGTTGATATGTACAGACTTATCGGCTAAATCTTTTTTAGGATGTTTTGAATAATCTATTGCCTGACGATTACTTTCGTTACATCCGCCTAAAGCGATAGCTGTCGAAGTTACTGCAGTTGTCGTTAAAAAATCTCTTCTGTTCATCTTTTATTCCTATGCAAAGTCAAATAGTGTAGCTTGCGTGCTTAAATGTATCGGTTGTTCCAAGATCGATTTATCTACACCGATAATTAGCGCAAAGTGAAAACTATGTTGTTTTAAAATATTACGTATCTCGTTTTTATTTTTATAGGTAACAATATTATACGTTTGGATAAAATCTGC
>JBFEUD010000152.1:0-3425 GCA_041547625.1 Sulfurimonas sp. | reverse complement strand
CTTTCAAATGGGAAGCTTTTCCATGGAAACACGATCTGACTTCAAAAGAACAATTCAGTGATGTAGTCTATGAGTTTAAAATTTATCAATACGATGGTAACTGTATCTATGCTAGAAATGGTCTTAGGGAGAATTGGCATCAAGTAGAAAAGAAGCTTCAAGAAGATATTATTTACTTGTGGACGGTCCGTGCCAGATTTAACTATAACGGACAGCCTCGTGTTACAGAATGGAGTGCATTTAAAAAATTGGATCCTAAACGTGCTAAAAAACGTGTGCATGAAAAAGTAATTTACTATTGGCCACAGTACTATCAGTATTTTCCATTCGAAATTGACAAATAGACTCATTCAGTTATAGTTTAATCCCAAACTTTCCAACAATAAAGATCACACTGTAATATGCAACTATCGTTAATGCCGTTGAGATCAACATACTCAGAGGAAAACCTACGCCTTTTTTAATCAAAATCGGAAACACTATAAACAAAGTCATAGATGGTGCTATCAGCCATACGATTCTTTTTGAAAACTCCACTGCACTCTCTGAACTCCCAGTATCGACATACATCCAAGTCATAGCAAGGATTGAAACCAAAGGTATTGCTGCGAGTAATGCACCCGCTAAAGAGTATCTTTTCCCTATTTCAGATATGAGTACAATCAACACCGTAGTGATTAGCAATTTAACTACATAATAAGCCATTATTCATCTCTCGTTTCAAATCATTAAATTATCTTTTCAAATTATACACAAGCTAATTATCATCAAAGCATTTTATGTGCATAATGTGCAATAAAAAAAGGAATTCTTATGAAGTATGTAACATTTATATATCAGGATACAGAAGATAACGACTTTATAGCAGTAGTACCAGACCTTCCAGGCTGTGTTGCTTATGGAGACACATTAGAAGAAGCGTGTGAGATGATGCAAGAAGCGACTGAATTATGGCTTGAAGACGAAGAACTTCCACCGGCAAATACACCTAAGCATTTTACAGATAAAGTTCTCAACGAGTTAAAAATACCGCTAACAGCTTCAAAATGTATTTTACATGTAACGGCAGAAGACGATAAATCGTATGCTGTGGAAGTTTTATCGTAATTATTCTATAAACTTTAATGCTTTTTTTGTGAGTGATGAGATTGGAGCATTTTCGATCTGTTCAAGGTCATACCACTCCAACTCATCAGAAACTTCTTGCAGTTCATACAGATGTACAGATAAACGGTATTTTGTATAAGAGTGTTTGTAAACACCTATGAAATTTTCTTCGATCGGTTCTACAATCGGCAATTCCAACATATTTTTATACATAGGACCTTGCGACATTTTGAGTGCAATCTTATTATCTTTTACATGTAAACCGTAAAAAAGGTCCATTGCTTCATACTCTTTTTTCTTGACTGTGGTGTAGAGTTCAGGTTCATTTTTTCCTTCACAAGTAAACGATAAAGGACACTCTTTACACTTTGGATTTTTCGGTACACAAACCATAGAGCCCAGATCCATTAACGCCAAATTATGTTCTCTTGGAGATTGTTCATTCAAAAGCAACTCTGCTTTTTCCCAAATCTGTTTTTCCTGCGGATCCAAAAGTGCAAACACTCTTTTTATCACTCTGGCAATGTTAGTATCTACTACGGGTACATTTTGTTTATGCCCGAAACTACAGATCGCACTTGCAGTGTAACGTCCAATACCTGGCAGTTTTAACAACTCTTTTACTTCACTTGGCAGTTCATCTGAGACAACTTTAGCAGTCGCATGCAAGTTACGTGCACGAGAATAATACCCCAACCCGCTCCAACTCGCCAATACCTCATCCAAAGGTGCTTCTGCTAAACTCTTCAATGTTGGAAACTTTGCTAAAAATTGCGGATAATACTCCTCTTGGACACGATTTACCTGAGTTTGTTGCAGCATAATTTCACTCAGATAAATATGATAAATATTATCCGTCTTTCTCCACGGCAATGAGTGTCTGCCAAACTCTTCATACCACTCTAATAATTTTTTTTGCAAGCTCTATAACCCTTTTAACCTTTACGATATGAAAGTTTATTAAAAATAGCTGTTCCTACAATTAAAAGGGTAACACCAACTACCAAATAAAACGCATTGATCAATTTGCTGTAATCATCCAATACGATTTTGAAAACCGCCATCAACGACTCGATCGAAAGGGCTATGATGATCGATGTCAAAAACTTTGTCAGTGTTTTGTTTTGCAATTCTATACTGTAATTAAATGTTTTAAAGAGTACATCGTTTTCTATAATTGTTTTTGCAAGATCATACATTGCAAGTCCGATGGTGATCGAAATTATAGATGAAAAGATATCATGCATTACATTTTCACCCGAAAGGCTTCCAAACAACATAGCTACGAAGATATAAGCTCCGTACAAAATTAAAAATACGGAAACAACTCCTAAGAGAATTCCTCCTCCTGCCATAATTACAGTGTTTATTTTTTCAAATCCGCTGTTATGCTCAATAAGGCGCAATTCTCCTAAAAGTTTTAAAATATCAAAATCGATGACTAAATACCCGCCATTCATCTGTTTGACTACCGTAAGAGTCGGCTGTCCCGTAATATAATGCAGGTACGGATTACTGACATGTATGCTCTCCTCTTTAAAACTCACCCATTTAAAATAAAACGATTTATCTGTCCCTTCCCTCTCTTCAAACAGCTCTTTTCTAGCTATACTAGGAGTTAACTGTATAAAGTTTTTATCTACAAAGTAGATCATCTCAACCGCTTTCTCAGCTTCAAAAAAATTACGGAGGTCCTGTACCTTCGTAGAGTGAGGTTCAAAGTTATGAACAATGTTACGCATATAGAACTGGACACTATTTTTATGTTCGTTATAGATATTCACTATACGTTTCATGAAAACCTCCTTACAACTAGAATGTTTCATTCACTATTATTGCACTCAACGGATTAAGTGAAAAAGGGTTAAAATATTTACAAACAAATTTTAAGATGATATGATACTTCATAAGGTAAGATTATTATGAGCTAAAAGGATATAACGAATGAGTACTTTTAATCAGAAAACGCCTCCTTTAAGATATTGGTTATCTTCTATTGTCGGTCTGATTGCATCAGCGTTGATTATCCTTTTTTTCATTGAACAACTTAAAAATGAACAACTACAAAATATTCTAAACGAAATAGAGTTTTACAATTCAAGTTTAAATACTCATATCAAAGAGTTTAAAAAGCAAGAAAATGACTTTGTCAGCATGATTTGTGAGAGTCAGGAATTGCATAATTTTCTCATTAAGAAGAAAGACTCCTCTTCTATACAGCAGCTCTTTTACAATCTCATCAAATCAAAACGAGATATCATGCAGATACGTTTTATCGATCTAAAAGGGATGGAAAAAATAAGAGTAGACCAAGATAG
>JBFEUD010000151.1:0-3443 GCA_041547625.1 Sulfurimonas sp. | reverse complement strand
ACAAAGATGACAAACGAGGGCGTAGACTACGATGTAATCTTAAAAGAAGCACAAGATTTAGGTTATGCTGAAGCTGATCCGACATTCGATGTTGGTGGATATGATGCTGCGCATAAACTTCTTATTTTAGCTTCTATTGCATATGGAATTGATGCAAAGCCTGAAGATATTTTAATTGAAGGCATACAGAACGTAACGCAAGAGGATATCGCTTTTGCTAAAGAGTTCGGATATGCAATTAAATTACTTGGAATTGCTAAAAAAACTGATTCTCAAGTAGAGTTACGTGTACATGCATGTTTAATCAATAAAGATGAGATGATTGCAAAAATAGACGGTGTTATGAACGGTATATCTGTTGTTGGTGATAAAGTAGGTGAAACGCTTTATTACGGTCCAGGAGCGGGTGGTGATGCTACCGCTTCAGCTGTTGTAGCAAACATCATTGACATTGCAAGAAGTGGAAAGTCACGTCCTATGCTTGGATTTGATCGTCCTATGGAAGGTAAAGCACTTACTCTTAAACCTGTTGATGAGATTTGTTCAAAATATTATTTACGTGTAAACGTAAACGATAAAGCTGGTGTATTAGCTCGTTTAACAAAACTGTTTGAAGATCAAAATATATCAATCGAGACAATGCTACAACGTCCTGCAGATAACAACTCTGCAAACTTATTGATCTCAACGCATACAGCGGTTGAAAAGGATGTACAAACTATGATAAGAGCACTTGAAGCTCAAGAGTTTGTAAATGCAAAACCTGTAATGATCAGGATAGTGTAATTTAAAGATGAAAATTTTAATTACTGGAGCGAGTTCAGGGCTAGGTGCCGAGCTTGCACGCCAGTATGCTTCAAAAGAGAATGAACTTATACTTCTTGCACGAAGAGAAGAGAAACTTCAAGAACTCCAACAACAATTACTTCCCCTTTGTCAAGATGTTCAACTTATAGTAGCTGATGTTACCCAGTTCAAAGAACTGCAAGAGCAACTATGTGCTATTAGAACGTTGGATATGGTGATATTAAATGCAGGTGTCTCTTTGGGGCACGCCCATACGAAAATACCAACTATAAAAGAGTTTAAAAATCTTTATGATGTAAATGTATTGGCAAACCATGCAGTTTTAGAGGTTTTACTTCCTCTTTTTAAAGCTCAAAAGAGTGGTAAGGTTGTATTTATATCATCTTTGGCATCTTTATTTTCAATGCCTAGTTCTAAGGTATATTCTTCTTCAAAAAGAGCTTTAAATGCGTATGCTGAAGGTATTCGATATAAATACTCTTCTGATGGAATTAAAGTGGTAAATATATTGCCAGGATTTATCAAAAGTGAACTGACGGATAAAAATGATTTTCATATGCCTTTTTTGCTGGAAACGAAAGAGGGAGTGGATAGGATAAAAAAAGCTATCGAGGCAAATAAAGCAGAGTATGCTTTTCCAAGAAGGTTTTACTTTTTTATCCGTTTGTTCAATATTTTACCCCTGTTTATAAGGGTAAAAATTGTAGATAAACTTAACGTTCGATAGGAATGTAAGCATATCCTTCGTTTTGTTTATCTATAAGACCTATTGTTGAGTTTGGAACATATTCTACATAATCATAGATATTGTTCTTATCTAGTTTATGCCCTTTTCTTCCAACTTCACACATATAGACAGAAACTTCATAAGTATCTACCAAAGATGCAAGTCTCTTTGCAAAATCAGCATGTTTCTTAACAAGCTCCGTATCGTTTTTATATTCAGTTTTTTGCAGCTCTTTTACAAAAAATTTATAGGCACCACCATGAATCACTACGGCAACTTCTAACTCTTGAAGTTTCCCTTCATAGTGAGCTTTTTGGTGTGCTATGCCTGAAAGAATTTTCTTCTCAAACACTTTTGGATCTCCGGTTGTGAGATCAAAGACAACTTTTTTTACTCCCTCTTCGGCGATCAAAGAGGAGAGTAAAACAAAAAATAAGAGGATCTTTCTCATAATGAGTCCTTATTCAGTAATATCTTTCAAGATTTGTTCAAAATCTTTTTGCGCTTTCATAAGCTCTTTGTGTGCTGCATCATCTGTTACATGAGCACTGCTTAGCCAGTTGTAAACAGCAGGGAATCCCATAACGATTTTATCGTCACCTTTTTTCTTATACAGCATTGTTGTACAAGGTGCAAATGCTGCTGCTTCTGGACGTGTTTTTGCAACAGTATATATTACAGGAAGTTTACAAATAGAATAAGATTCATAAAAATCAAATGGAGATTCTGCATCTTCATCTAATACACCCAGTTCATAGTCAAGAGTAGAAGGAACAATAAAACCTTTTGGTGCAAAATTGCTTTCTAAAGCCATCTTGATCTCTTCTTTTGCATCATCAAACTCATTAGGATCATCAAGTTCATACTCATAAGCACTTACAAGGTCACGATTTTCTTTTAAAGAGTCTTCACTTAATGTTTGTTTCGCATTTGGAAGAGCTTCTTTGATACTCTTGATAGTTTTAGACTCAAGTGCTTTTAAAATATCGTTATTGTCGATACCGATAATTTTCGCCTGAGCATCTGAAGTTAAGATACTTACATGTAATGTATCTTCACCATTTGCCTGATAAATACCGACACCCATTGGGATAAATACACCCGCATTTGCATTTACACGTAAAAGTTTATCTGCAAGTTTCGGTTCCACTACAGTCATAAGATTAAAAATCTTAAAGTCACTCTTTTGAAACTGTTTTTTAAACGGTCCAGTCATATCGTTGTTTAGAGTTACTGTAAAACCGTTCTTTACAAAACTCTTTTCAATTACTTTAGGAGTCAGTGCTCCAGACTTGTTATCTACACTAAATAGGTGTAGATCTCCTTGTGCCAAAAGTGCTATTGCACTTAACAGTAGTACAACTATTTTTTTCATTGTTTTTCCTCTTGTAATGTTAAGAGCAAGTTTAACAAGTGAGTGTAAAATTTATATAAAATTACGGAACGATATAGACCCAGCCCTCTTTAACACGTTCTGTAATCTCTACGATACCTGCTGTTACGATCTCTACATCATCGATCAGCTCTTCTTGTTTAATTTTTTTCGTCTCAAGAGTGTTGCCGCAAGCAACAAACTCCACATCGTACTGCATAAGTGCATCTACGCGAACGGCAATATCTTTCTCTTTTTTGAGAAGAGCTTTAATTCCATGATAATACGCGACAATTCTCATATGCACCTTTTCAGGTCCATAAAATTTTAAAACATTGTTTGCACTGCTTAGCACATGGTGAATTGTTTCATCATTAGCACTATTGATAGAGAAAATGATTTCTCTAGGCTCTATAATCGAAGGCTCTGGTTTGGCAAACACCGTATCTGCATAAGTAAAAACACTGAGTAATACGATAAAAATAATATGTTTTATCATTTGATTCCTTTCGTAAGATCTTTAAAGTCTTTGATATT
>JBFEUD010000150.1:0-3453 GCA_041547625.1 Sulfurimonas sp. | reverse complement strand
GGAAGGACTCCATCATTAAACTTGATTTTAGACTCTGCTTCAAGCATAATATCTATAATATGAGTACGCCCCTCTTTTGCTTGATAAAGTGCCTCTTTTAAAACATCTAAAGAGATACCTCCCAGTTTGATATCCATCTGCATTGCAGTAATACCTTCTTTTGAACCTGTTACTTTAAAGTCCATATCACCGTCATGGTCTTCAAGTCCCATAATATCAGAAAGAATTGCGTATTGTTCACCTTCACTCACCATACCCATTGCAATTCCGGCAACTGTATCAGATTTCTCAATATCTGCTGCTTTTAATGCCATGTAGCCACCACATACAGTAGCCATTGAACTTGAACCGTTTGACTCTAAGATTTCAGAAACTAAACGGATAGTTTTTCCATCTGTTTGTACAATAGGTTCTAAGGCGCGTTTTGCCAAGTTTCCATGACCAAGTTCACGACGTTTCACACCAGTAATTGGGCTAGCTTCACCAACTGAAAAGCCTGGAAAATTGTAATGTACCATAAACTCTTCGTTTTGGGCAGTATCATCAGTAAGGCTCTCATACATTTGAGCATCTTTACTTCCACCTAATGTAAGCACAACTAAAGCTTGTGTCTGTCCGCGAGTAAAAAGACATGAAGAGTGCGCTGAAGGGAGTACATTAGTCTCAATTGTAATTGGTCTTACTTCATTTAAAGTTCTACCGTCAGCACGTACTTTTTCGTTTAAGATTTGAGAACGAACCTGAAGCTTTTTCACACTCTCTATAGCTGCTTTTAACTCCTCTTCGTCCCAATCAGTTTTTGTTTTTAAGATCGTTTTTCTAAGAGATCTTAAAGCAGAAGAACGCTCTGATTTTGCCATTTGATTCATTGCTTCTTTAATATCTGCCATATGATTTTGCTCAACATATGCAACCATCTCTTCATTGAGTTGATTTGTTGTCAGTACTAAAGGCTGAACCTCTTTTTGAAATGGAGTAAATGCCTCTTCATATTTTGAGTTTGCATCAAATAGTGCGTCTTGTGTTTTTGCAAGAATTTCAATTAATTCATCTTCAGGTAATGCATTTGAAATATGAGTATCAACTACTATACCACCCATTCCTGCATTTATAGGGTCTAAGATAGGTTCAATACTTGCTTCTATTTCAACATTTTCACTACCGATTGAACGCATTTCAATCATTAGTAAATCATCTTTTGTTCCAGAAAGATAAAGATCAAGTGTTGAATTGTTTAATTGACTCAATGTAGGATTTAAAATCAATTCTCCATCAACTTTTGCAGCACGAATCCCACATACGCTTCTATTGATATCGATATCTGAAACATATAAAGCAGCAGATGCAGCATTTAATGCTAAAACTTGTAAATCAGCCTCTTTATCCACACTAAATACCATGATAGTGATTTGTGTAGGATGACCAAAACCTTTTGGAAATAGCGGACGTAAACTTCTATCTACAATTCTTGAAGTAAGTGTTTCAAAATCACCTGGTTTTGTTTCACGCTTAAAAAACCCACCAGGGATTTTCCCCGCTGCATATGTTTTTTCAATATATTGTACAGTTAGCGGTAGAAAATCGTCATCTACACTTTGATTTTCTTCATACACAACTGTTGCAAGCATAACCGTATTACCGCACTTCAACCATGCAGCACCGTTAGCTTGACGTGCAACTTCATTAAAGCTGTACTCTTCCGTTTTATTTGTTAAATCTAAATTTACATCATATTTCATTTATTTATTTTCCTCTAAAATTTTTTCCACAGTTTCATCATCTACTTTTTCTAATTTTTTATAATAGAGCTCAGTTTCTACATAATCGTCTATATCATAAAGAAAAAATATATCATCTACAAAAGGCTCCAATGTTTCCAATACATCACTTGGAATTACCGGGACTGCTATATAAACCGCTTTTGGAGATTGTGCCAAAACTGTTTTGACCGCAGTCATAAATTTTGTTCCGGTTTCACTTCCTTCATCTACAAGTAACACTATTTTATCTTTCATAGAAGGAAATGGTCGTCCTTTACGAAATTTATATATTTTACTAAGTATACCCTCTTCATGCTTTCTATGTGCTTCACCGTAAACATAATCGAGCTTAATTTCAAAAGAATCAATTAAATTTTCTTGAAGTACTATCTCTTCTGTTTCGCTTACACGGGCAACTTCACACTCAGGATTATTCGGTGCCATAATCGGTTCTAATAAAAGAATATCAAGACGGTTTTTCACTCTTGATTTCAGATGTGCTCCAAGTACCAAGCCACCTTTAGAGACTCCAACTAACTCCCACTGTTCATCCTTTAACTTGTTCATGGGTATTACTTCGGCAAGTTTTCTCGCTGCGTCTTCTCTATTTTGTAATATCTCTTTATAGTATTTCATTTTAGTTACTCTCTTGATTTGAAAGTTTATATTCTATTAAAGCATTGTTTGGATCCGGTTTCATAAACGGTTTCAACACCACACTAATAAATATATATCTATCGTTAATTGATGAAGCATTTCCGTTTGCATCTAGAATCGGTCTTGTGTTTTCACTATATTTTACACCAAAATCCCAACATCGTTTTTTATACATAAAACCTATTGAACCTGTCTTTAATTGTTTGAGTTCAAAGTCGTAATTATACACGGCAGAAAAACTGTAATGTCTATTATAGTCATACTGTAATGAAGATGTTAAATATTTAGTATAAGGGTCATCTATACCGTTTGCTTTTGCAATATCGTATTTAAAAAGATGAGAAATTCCTAAGCTCAACCCATAATTGCTATAGTTTAAAGAGTTTAAAACTTTTGTAAAACGGTGCTGCTGATAGTTATAAAACATATTATTATAAATAGAAAAAGATCTTGTCACTTTATAATCAAGTTCATTTTCTAATTCACCAAGTTTATCTTGGCCAGTCTCATACGATAATTTTTGAGACAGTCTGTGATACAACACTTCATTCGCAGCAGAATCATAAAAGTACTGAGTAAAATCTAAATATGCTTCGTCATTTACTCCATTAATATTATAAAATTCACATTTTGGATTGTTTTGATTTTCTTCCTGTGAACAAAATTCAGATACATCATCATAAAAACCACTTTGTAAACTTTGGTCAAAACGGTTATATCTTGCTGAGAATCCCACAACATGAATAAAATCATCAAATCGTTTTGTTAACTGCGTTGCAGCGCTTAGTGTATGATAATTGCGTGCGAAATAACCATCTCTATATTCAAAATTTGGTATTAAAGTAGAGTGTCTAAAAGCAGAGTGTTGCAGATAGAGATTTGCTTTATATGCTAAATTCAAGTATTCATCAAAAAGGTCTGTTTGTAAAGTGATAGGTAAATTAATATCGGTTTGAACTACATTGGTATCTACCTGTCTATAAATATCTTTACTTTGTACATCCAAAGAATAAAGTAAATGCTCTTTTAAAAATGT
>JBFEUD010000149.1:0-3467 GCA_041547625.1 Sulfurimonas sp. | reverse complement strand
ATGCAGCAGTAAACAGTGGGAAACTCAAAGCAGACCTTAAGCCAACAGAAGCTGATGTCTTCATCATTGCTGTACCAACACCTTTTAATGAGGGTTATGTTCCTAACATCGACTATGTAGTCTCTGCGACTAAAGCCATTGCTCCCTATCTCAAAGAAGGCAATATTGTTATATTGGAATCTACTTCTCCTGTAGGTACAACAGATAAAGTTGAAGAGGTTCTCAAGGAAGAATGTGTTGACACATCTAAACTATACATCGCACACTGTCCGGAGCGTGTACTGCCGGGGCACATTATGCGTGAACTTGTTGAAAATGATCGTATTGTTGGGGGTACAACACCAGAAGCAACAGAAGCGACTGTGGCATTTTACAATACATTTGTTGAAGGAGAAGTACTTTCAACTGATGCTAAAACAGCAGAAATGGCAAAACTCACTGAAAATTCCTTTAGAGACACAAACATTGCTTTTGCCAATGAGCTTTCCATTCTTTGTGACAAATTTAAAATCGACGTGTGGGAACTCATTGCTTTGGCCAACCGTCACCCACGCGTTAACATCTTACAGCCAGGTGCCGGTGTAGGTGGACACTGTATTGCAGTTGACCCTTGGTTTATAGTGCATGCTGGCGGTGAAGATGCGAAGATGATAAGAACTGCCCGAGAAGTTAATACCTATAAAACAAAATGGGCAATAGAAAAGATCAAAAATGCTGCACTAAAATTTGAAAATGAAAATGGGCGAAAGGCCAAAGTTGCTTGTATGGGGCTAGCATTTAAACCTGATATTGACGATCTTAGAGAGTCACCTGCTCTTTATATCACGCGCAGACTTATAGCGGATGGTCTAGATGTGTTAGCAGTCGAACCAAATGTAGAAGATTTCAAAGAATTTGAGTTGATTGATTATAAAAATGCATTGGAAGAAGCAGATATTGTTACTTTTTTAGTGGCACATAAAGAGTTTAAAAGTTTAGATATTCAAACCGAATTAGATTTCTGTGGCGTGCTGAATGATTAACCAAAAATATACTACTCCAACCTTTAAGGAGGGAGTGAGCATCATACTTCCAACATACAAGGGAGAGAAGTGGATCTTAAAATGTCTGGATTCATTAGCTAGACAAACCTTAGACAAAAAACTCTTTGAAGTCATTATAATAATTAATGGTGAAAAAGACAATTCAGAATCTTTGATTGATGCATTTCAACAAAAGCATACTGATTTAGAAATCATAAAAATAGTTCTGACTCAAGCAGGTGCTTCTAATGCTAGAAATGAAGGTTTAAACAAAGCTTCACGTAAATACACAACATTCATAGATGATGATGATTGGGTTTCTGAAAATTATCTAGAAGCGTTATATAGCCAGGCGGGTGAAAATACAATCGTCATAGCAAATATGATTGATGTTGAGCCTGATGGAAGTTTCAATGAAAACAATTATATTAACAAAGAGTTGAGAAATTTTAAAAAGACAAAATCATCACCTGACTATTTAAGCTTGAAATATACAATGGCCGTTAATGTGCTTAAGCTTCTCCCTACATCCTTTTTAAAATTACATCAATTTGACACTACATTAAAAAGTGGTGAAGATGTCCTTCTTTTTACCACTCTAGCAGTAAAATACAATTTTAATTATGAAGTTATCAATTTTGAAAAGAATGCAAAATACTTTCGTGTAAAACGTGAAAACTCAGTATCCAGAAAAAGCCATTCCTTCTCTTTTAGTGTAGAGGAACGCTTAGCTGTCATACGAGCACTTAATCTATTATTAGAAGAAACTACAGACAAGAATGCAAGAGATTTTATTGTCAACAAAATTGATGCGCAAGCATCATTTATCACTAAATATTTAGATGAAATAAAATTAGCCGAAATAAACAAAATTAAAAAACTTGTTGATCCTCTTCATTTAAATTATTTTCCAAATAAAATATTCAATATCGAAGATCTTAATCAAAAATACCGTGAAGCGACAAAGCAGATCAATCACTATAAATCTAGGCTTATCGATACTACAAACAAAATCACTACTCTTCAAAATGCTCTGACGATTGCCAAACAATTCAAAACTAGTTTTGAAGAATGCCGTGCTTCATCATCTTATCAATTAGGTCACTTACTGATTCATGAAACACGTTCAATTCGTGACCTGTTACATCTTCCAAGGAAGATCAAAAATATAAAATCAAAAAAACAGATACCTTACAAAAAACTCACACATAAAAATGGTCAAAAAATTATCAGCAAAAAACTTCCCACAGTTTTCAATAAAGTACCTGCGGAAAAAACTAAAACTGATTTTGTTAAAATCTTTACAACAGACAAAACAACAAATCAACTGAAAATAGCATGTATCATGGACACATTTACCTATGAGTCATATTCACATGAAGCACTTTTTCAACAACTTACACCACAGGGATGGGAAAGTGAACTAAAATCTTTCTCACCTGATCTTCTTTTTATAGAATCAGCATGGAGGGGGAAAGATGAACTATGGTGGAATACCGTAGGCAAAAAATGTGATGAGTTGGTTTCCATTATCAAATACTGCAATCAACACCATATCCCTACCGTCTTCTGGAATAAAGAGGATCCGGTACATTTCAATACTTTTATCAACACAGCAGCATTATTTGACTTTGTCTTCACAACCGATATCGATATAATTGATCGATATAAAACGGCATTACAACATGACCGAGTTTATTTGCTGCCTTTTGCATGTCAACCAAAAGTAAATAACCCCATTGAAAAATACCAAAGAAAAGATGCCTTTTGTTTTGCAGGTGCTTATTATGTTCGTTATCCAGACAGAACAAAAGATCTTGACGAATTTATGATCCATCTTCCTGAGATCAAACCAATCGAAATCTATGACAGAAATTACGGTAAAGATGATCCAACATATATGTTTCCTGAACAGTTTAAACCTTTTATCGTAGGTACATTACCGTTTGAAGAAATCGATAAAGCATACAAAGGCTACAACTATGCAATTAACCTCAACTCTGTCAAACAATCTCAAAGTATGTTTGCAAGACGGGTTTTCGAGGTATTGGCATCCAACACTTTAACGATCAGTAATTTTTCCAAAGCAGTAAGAATTTTATTTGGTGACCTTGTCGTCACTTCAGATAATGGGGAAGAAGTTGTCAAGCGCATCAGTGATCTAACAAAAGATGAACTTGCACTAAAAAAACATAAACTGATCGCTTTACGTAAAGTATTATCAGAACACACTTATAAAAATAGGCTAGAATATCTCGTTTCAAAAGTTTTTAACAGAAAGGTAGCGAACTCTTCTCCACTTATTTGTATGATCTGCTTCGTTAAAGATGAAACAGTATATACACAATGTCTAAAAACTTTTGATAAGCAAACGTATCAAAATAAAAATCTATTAATTGTTTCTGATCATTTGAAGCACGACAATGACCGTGACGATATCAAGAT
>JBFEUD010000148.1:0-3489 GCA_041547625.1 Sulfurimonas sp. | reverse complement strand
TGCTTCAATCAATGGTGCAGATAAAAATAGCAGTGCAGGCAGTAAAGTACCTACCCCTACAAAAGAGAGGACAATAATACGAGAGTCATAAATATCTTTGATCTTTTTTATTGTCGTGTATGCTGCTGCAGCAAAAAATCCACCCATTACTCCTAAAATATGTTCATACGAAAGTGCCATTCCAAAAGGTTTGACAATAAGAATGACTCCTATAAAACCTATAAAAAGCGCCAACAGTGTTACAGGGTTTAACTTTTCCCCCAAAAGATAAAAAGCGAGAATCGTTACAAAAAACGGGGAAGTTTTATTGAGTGTAATCGCTTCTCCAAGAGGAATCATTGTGATTGTATAAAAGAATAAAATCATTGCAACAAAACCAAAAAATCCGCGTGTAAGTAAAAGATGGAATTTTCCGCCGCTTAATTTCGGCGGTGTGTGTCTCAATACATAAAGGATTAAAAAGATTCCTATCATATTTCTAAAAAATACAATTTCTAGTGCTGAAATATCATCTGAAAGGATTTTTGTAAGGGCACCATTAAGTGCTGAGATCAATGCTGAAAGGAGCATATAAAGTATACCGTTATCAAGTTGCTTTAGCATTGCGAACCTTGTTGTACAAATTTCAGAGCTCTTTTGTCTACAAAGGCAAGATTGTACCATTGTGTATTTGGAGCAACTAAAATAAGATGTGACGGGTTTGAACTTCTTGAAAGTGCTACGTAAAATTGAGAAGGAGCGAATATCTCTTTTGTGTCGATAATTAAACTCTCTATACTCATCCCCTGCGATTTATGGATTGTGATAGCAAATGCTAGTTTAACGGGATATTGATAGATTGAAAAACTGTTTTCTTCAACCATCTCTTTTGTACCGTTTATTGTTTTTTCTATCCATTGAGATTTACTTTGAGCGACAGCTTCTAGTTTGATGACACGTCCGTCAGATTTTTGTACATAAAGATACTGCGTATCAATATTTACAATCACTCCGCGCTCACCGTTATAGTAATTCCAAGCATTTCTTGTAAAAAGTACGGGTGCATTAATTTTGAGTTCTAACTCTTTTTCAATTCTGGCATCGTCAAAGAAACGCTCAATCTCTTTTTCGTTGACCTCTTTATGCTTAATGATCTGAGCCTCTTTTGTATAAAGATCGCCTTCGATTAGTTCTAACTGCTTTTTATTATGATGAGAAGCGGAGATGTTTTTTCCGAACAAGAAAGTATACTCGCTAAAATCATGCGGCAGAGGTTTTATAAAATGGTTGAGTTGATTATGAATATTTTCATCCACATAACCGTATCTTACTTGTTGCAGAAGTTCGATAAAAGCTTTATCATCTGTTCTATAAACATGTGTTAACTCTATAACTTCAAATGCAAGTTCTTGCCAACTTGGTGCTTCAAACGCAAAACCTACACTGTTATAACCTTTGACAACAGGCGGAAGTTGTAAAAAATCACCAACAGCCAAAATATTCCCTTTAAAGTCACACTGCTTAAGACGAAATGCAATCATCTCTAAAGCATTATCACTCACCATAGAGATCTCGTCAATCACTATAAGGTCTATAGAAGCAACTAATTTTTTAGTCTTTTTCTTCGCTTCTACTTTACCGTTTTTCTCCAGTTCTTCTAACGAACCAGCAATCCCGAAATCAAAAAAGCTATGAAGAGTTTGCCCACCTACGAGAGTTGCTGCCATAGCAGTTGAGGCAAGTTTGGCTACTTTTTTCGCTTCAGATTCAAAATATTTGATCACATCCAAAGTTATAGTAGTTTTTCCAACTCCGGCACCCCCCGTTAAAAAAACATTTGATCCGGCTTCAAGAAGAGTAAGAACTTCATTTTTCATGGCTGCAATCGTAACAAGTATTTGTTTAAATTTGCTACAATTTCACAATTTAAATAAGGAAACTATTATCAAAGCACTTACACAAACAAAACTTATACTTTTTACGGCACTTTTTTTAGTCCTTTTTGACAACTACGCTTTTTTTCACAATGTGATGCAAGTGTATCCGTTTAATTTTTCAAACTCTGGATTTATAATATCTTTAGCAGTTGTACTCTTTGCAGTTACAAGTTTACTTTTAACACTGGTTAGCTCTAGATACACACTTAAACCTATCATTATACTAATTCTTATCGTCTCGTCAATGACAAATTATTTTATGAACTCTTATAAAGTAGTAATAGACGATACTATGATCAGAAATATGATGCAAACAGATATGGCTGAGTCTTTGGATCTTCTGAGCATTAAACAGGTACTCTATTTTATCTTTTTAGGACTCTTACCCGCTTTTGCAGTCTATAAAGCAAAGATCGAATACGCTTCGTTTAAAAAAGAGATGTTTGCCAAAATTATCACTATTTTTGGTGCTTTAGCACTGGTATTACTCTCTGTATTTATCTTCTCTAAGCACTACACATCGTTTTTCCGTGAGCATAAGCCACTGCGTTACTCAACAAATCCTCCATACTGGATCTACTCAACTGGAAAATACATTAATAAAACATTTAATTCAGGTCCTATTATTGTAAAACGATGGGGTGAAGATGCGAAGATTGATGAGGATACAAATACAACAAAAAAACTTGTAATCTTTGTAGTGGGTGAAGCTGCTCGCGCTGATCATTTTTCATTAAACGGCTATGAAAGAGAAACAAATCCACGTTTAAGTAAAGAGGATATTATCAACTTCTCAAACGTATTTTCATGTGGAACTTCAACGGCAGAATCGGTACCTTGTATGTTCTCACCGTTTGATAGAGATGAATATTCATACAAAAAAGGGATCACAAACGAAAATATTCTAGATGTACTTGCACACACAAATGACATAGCTGTTTTATGGCGTGATAACAATTCAGACTCTAAAGGGATGGCTTTAAGAGTACCTTACGAGAACTATAAATCTAATAAACTAAACACAATCTGTACAGATGAGGGCGAATGTCGTGATATCGGTATGCTTATAGGACTTAATGATTTCATAGAAAAAAACAAAAACAAAAACATGTTTATTGTTTTACACCAAATGGGTAATCACGGTCCGGCATACTACAAACGCTATCCAAAAGAGTTTGAAAAATATACACCTGTATGTGAAACGAACCAACTTGAAGAGTGTACACAAGAAGAGATCAAAAATGCTTATGACAATGCATTGCTATATACAGATTTTTTCCTTTCAAAAACAATTTCATTTTTGAAACAATATGATAAAGATTATAAAACTGCAATGTTTTACATGAGTGACCACGGTGAATCTCTTGGTGAGGGCGGTGTATACCTTCACGGGCTTCCATACTTTATGGCACCTGATGCACAAACACACATCGGGGCATTTATGTGGTTGGGCGAGCAAATGAAGCAAGATGTTGATATAGAGCAACTCGAAGCTGTAAAAGAGAAAAGATTTACTCAAGACAACTTGTTTCACTCAATGCTCGGTGTCTTTAAAGTAAAAACAAAAGTGTAC
>JBFEUD010000147.1:0-3602 GCA_041547625.1 Sulfurimonas sp. | reverse complement strand
TTCAACTAAAAAGCGTACAATGAACACTAATGTTAAAAATAAACCAAATAAGAAACCATCTTGAAAACGTTCTTTATATCTTCGGTATACACTAAAAAGAATTACAGCAATAATGAAATAAGAAAAAGCTTCATAAAGTTGAGCAGGATGACGAGGCAGTTCATCTATTCTTGTAAATACTATCGCCCAAGAAATATCAGTTACTTTACCGAGAATCTCCGAGTTCATAAAGTTTCCAAGTCGTACAAAGAAAGCAAAAACAGCCGTTGCTATAGCAATACGATCTAAAAACCATAAAAGATTCAGAGTATATTTACGTTTGTATAAATAGATGCCTACAAGTGCACCAATCCCACCACCGTGAGAGGCTAAACCACCCTTCCAAACATATAAAATCTCTAATGGGTTTGCCAAGTAATAAGCAGGTTCATAAAATAGACAATGTCCTAAACGTGCACCTACTACTACGCCGAATACGACATATAAAAAAACAGTATCAAGTTCCTGAAGATTTTTAGACTCTTGTTTATAGAACCATTTCATAATCTCCAGACCTGAAATGATTGCGGTTGCAAAGAGTATCCCATACCAGAATACTCTCATGCTTCCAAAAGAAAAAGCTACTGGATCAGCGTTCCAGATGAAGTAATCCATTATTTTTTGAGTGCCTCAGCAATAAGTTCTATAGGATTTTTAAATACCGTTTTTTCATTTCCGGCATAGCTCATCGAAGCATTAATCTGCATACGGCATGCACTACACTCTGCACTTACTACATCTGCCTCAGTTTTAGCAATCATTGCAGCTTTTGGGACACCTGCAGCTTTTGCAAAATGGTGTTTTTCTGTCTGCATTGTAATACCACCAAATCCACAACATGCATTTGGATCGCTCATCTCTACAATTTTATAGTTTTTAGAGATCAGGTTTCTCGGTTCTTGATAGATTCCCTGCATTTTTCTTGCATGACAAGGATCATGATACGTAACAATACGAGTATTTTGTTTTTTAGCTTCTAGAATTTTCTCTAGTTCTGTATGATTTTGCAGCCATTCCGTTGCCATATACACTTTAGACATCACTTTTTTAGCACGCTCTTTCCATTCAGGCTGATCATGAAAATAATGTTCATAGTCAATTTTAAGCATAGCACTACAAGTCGCTTCTGGTACCAATATAGCTTCTATATCTTCGCCGAAAGATTCAAAGTATTCGATATTGAATTTCGCATTATAATCAACCGTATCAAAGTCACCTGTAAAGTATGCCGGTGCCGAACAACATTTTTGTTTTTTTGCTAAAAATGCATCAATCTCTAAAGTCTCTAAAATCTCCAAAAGAGAATCACCGATCGATTTAAAGTTATAGTTTGCCAAACATCCAATAAATACTGCAACCTTACGCTTTCCACCATTGCTGATATCTTCTGGGTAAGAGTTTAAAAACGATGTTTTTCTTAAACTCGGTACAAGTCTGTCAGCTTTTAACATCGGCAGAGAGAATCTTGCTTTCATTGAATCGATATCAGACTGAATTTTAAATCCACATGTCTGAAATACCCAGCCAAGTTTAAATGCTAAATCATTTAACCATCTATGACGAAGTAATAAGAAAAAGAGTTTTTTATACCAAGCTATCCCGAATTTTTTTGCTATATCTGCACGGGCTTGTTCAATAACCATATCCGTAGGAAGTGATTTTGGACATACATCAACACAGTTTGTACATAAAAAGCAGCTCTCGAAAATATCTTTTGCTGTTTTGTCCAGCTCTAATTTTCCGCGTTTGTAAGCTCCTAAAAGATCGATAAAACCACGAGGTGACGTAACCTCATCCGCATTTACTTTATGAATTGTACATACAGGAATACACTTCCCACATTTTACACAATCATCAGCAGTTTTATCAAAACTAAATATCTCTTCTAATTTTTTATCCACTATTTACACCGTTTTTGAAAATGTTTTTTTACTGCCTGCATGTTGATGCATATACGCATCAAAAGGCATTGCTATATTTCTGATCAGTAATGTTCCCGTTTGAGAACATGCAATTTTATCATCATTTATCGTTATAAGTTCTTCATCTGCGAAGGTTTGTAGTTCTTCTAAGGCATCTTTAAAATACTCTTTGAAGTTGATGTTGAAAATTGATTCAAATCTTTTTATGTCTAATTTAAAGTTACTCATCAACTCCATGATTACGTATTGACGAATCAAGTCATCTTCACTTAGAACTATTCCTCGCTCAAAAGGCAGTTTTCCTGCATCGATTGCTTCTTCATAAAGTTTCATATCTTTAAAGTTTTGCGCGTAATAATCTACACCTTCACCGATCGAAGTAAGTCCTACACCGATCAGATCTGCTCCCCCTTTAGTTGTATAACCTTGGAAGTTTCTATGCAGTTCCCCTTTCTCGATCGCTTGAAAAAGTTCGTCCTCAGGTTTTGCAAAGTGATCCATTCCAACCATTTTATATCCATGGCTTGTAAGATAATCGATCGTGTATTGCATGATTTGCAGCTTCTCATCAGGTTCAGGAAGTGTTGTTTCATCAATTTTACGCATAGTCTTTTTTAACCACGGTACGTGTGCGTAATTAAATACGGCAAATCTGTCTGGATCAAGCGTTAAAGAAAGTTCTAAAGTTTCTTTGAAGGTCTCTAGGTTTTGATATGGCAGTCCGTAAATAAGGTCAACGTTTACCGACACCATATTGTACTTACGTGCTAAATCCATCGCATTTTTTGTAATATTATACGGCTGAACGCGGTGCACTGCAACTTGTACTTTTTCATTAAAATCTTGGATACCGAAACTCACACGGTTAAATCCCGCTTCACTCATCACACGCATTTGATCTTCATCAATGTGACGTGGATCTATTTCGCATGAGATCTCAGCATCGTGCGCGAAATTTGGAAAATATGATTTAATCTCATCAATAATCTCTTTTAACTGTACTGCAGAGAAGAATGTAGGAGTCCCACCACCAAAGTGCATCTGAATCACTTCACGCTTCATATTAAGATGTTGAGAAAGGATTTTTAGTTCACGTTTAAGATAATCGATATAACGTAACATTTTGTCTTCTTTTGAAGTAAATACAACATTACATCCACAAAAATAACATGCATTCTTACAAAAAGGAAGATGAAAATATAAACTTAAAGGACGAGAATCATCTTGGTTTGCCAACTTGTTTAAATACTCTGGATAACCAAAAGTGTCACTAAACTCCAACGCTGTAGGATACGATGTATATCTTGGTCCCGGTTTTGAGTATTTTATAAATTTTGCAAAGTCTAATGACATTTCATCCCCTCTATATTCTTTTAAGTATTCCGCGATTATCTCGAAAAAAGACTAATAAACCTATTAAATCTATTTTTTCATCTCACCGGCTAAACGTTGATACACTTCAGAGTTTCCAAGTAACTCTTGATGTGTTCCGCTAGCTACAATTTTTCCTTTTTGCATCACTAAAATTTTATCTGCATGCTCAATTGTAGAAAGTCTGTGAGCAATCGTAATTGTAATTTTATCTTTTGTATAGCTATCAAGTGCTGCTTGAATTCTCTTTTCAGTCTCATTATCTAGTGC
>JBFEUD010000146.1:0-3615 GCA_041547625.1 Sulfurimonas sp. | reverse complement strand
CAATTCAGTAATGTTTTTGATGTTGAGTACGAAAGATATAGCGTTTTGTTGCAGATGTTTTATGATATCTATATTATCCTCATTAAACTCTACATAAAGAGTTGAAGAGGGCGGTGTATTTGCAATATCTTCAATATCAAAGATATGGTAAAACTTTACACTTTCAATAAATCGATGACCAAAAAGCAGCATCATTTGTCCTTGTTTAAACACTCTTGTGAACAGTAATATTTACCGTTACTTAAGATGGCTTCGCCAACTTCTACGTAAACACCGCATTTAGCACACTCAATCATATCGTTTGCTTGAGCTTTAGTATCATTGTTCTTAGTAGTTATCGGCTTTTTTTTGATAAACATAAAATAGACAACGGCAATAACTCCGATAACCAGTAAAATTTTTAATATCATAATGTTTCTCCTAATAGTAGGTAATGTCTATTTTGCATCTCTATCACTTTATATTGCATATTTTGAGCTACATCCTCCATCTCATCAAAAACTTTTTCACCTTTGTAAAAAAATAATTTTGTATGGGAGTCTCTATGGTTTTTGCTTAACTTGAGGAGCATTTTAGTGTCTGTAACCGCTCTTGAAGTGATCAGATCAAAAACTTCACTCTCCATCTCTTCAACTCTTTTTTTGACAACTTTTACATTGTGCAGTCCTAGATCGGCTTTTATAAACTGTAAAAAACTTGCACGTTTGGCAAGGGGTTCCACTAAAGTTACTTGCGTATCTGGTAATGCCAATGCCAAGATCATGCCTGGGAAGCCCGCTCCTGTACCTATGTCCATTAAGGAGTTGACTTTAGGTAAAAAACTCACAGGATATACTGCATCGAAAATAAATTCATCTAAAGTATTTTCATCTTTCGCACCTGTCAGGTTATGGATCTTATTCCATTTTAAAAGATGTTCTTTATATTTTGCAACATTTGTAAAAAAATTATCTGGTAAATGCAATTCGTGTAGTTGCTCTTGTAGATTCAACAAAATATCCTTTCAAAAAGGATATTTTATCTAAAAAAGGCTTTTTATGAAAATAGTTTTTTCATAGCGGAGAAAAATATTTTGAAAATTCCTTTGTTTCCAACAAGCTCATCGATAAACTGATCGTAAGTAACTCTTTTTTCTTCTAAGAAACCGCGAAGATACTTTTCACTTGCTTCCACACCACCTTCTTTTTCAATTTCGATAAGTTTTTGATAGATAGGTGCCATCACTTCTACTGCTTTTTTAGGTGCCGCTTTTCTAAATGCAGTATGGGAGATAATCTCATTTGTAATTGGATCAACTTTTGGTTCAAATTCTGTAACAACCCAGTAATAACTTCCGTCTTTTGCCAAATTTTTCACGACTGCCATAATGTTTTGTGCACGGTTAATACGATCCCACATCATTTTAAATACAACTTTTGGCATATCTGGATGGCGAATAATGTTATGGGGCTGGCCGATGAGTTCAGCTTCTGAATAGCCGGATATTTCCACAAAATAATCATTCCCATATTCTATGATCCCTCTGGAATCAGTTTTTGAAACAATATATTTTTTAGGGTCTAATACTTTCTCTTTATCGATAGGAGTTGGACGTGCCATGTGCTAATCCTTTTAGAAAAATTAATTTCATTATATAGTTTTAATTGTTAATTTTTTTTAATTTTTGTATAATTTAGGCAATTTGTGCTGAGAGAGTAGAAAAATGAAAAAAAATGAGATGCTACAAGCGATCGAGTCTGCTAGAGAAACTCACAAAAAACAGATGGATAAGATCAGAGAAATAGTTAAGGGTAAAGAGGTTGAAGAACCTACAGCACTAGGGAAAATGGAGTGCGATTGCGGGCAATGGTTTTATTCAAATAAAGATATTATGATAAAAATCCTTGGACATCAGCTTTTTGAACGTTTGGATAAAATTCATGAACAATGGCATAAAGATTATTCTAGAGTTTATGATATCTATCAAAAACATCAGAAAAAGAAAACAGGTTTGTTTTCTAAAATGATCTATAGAAATATGAATGCTTTAGAGTCTGATAAGTTGAAGCTTTACTATAAAGAACTGTCACAAATTACAGATGAGTTGTTTCGTGAAGCTGATACTGCACTTCGAAGAGTTGCAGCACTGCCGGACAGCAAATTTAAATAGAATTAAATTAAATGGCCCATCTCATCACGTTTAGTTGTTAAGTATTCCTCATTGTGTTTGTTTGCTTCCATAATGATAGGAATTCTCTCTACAATTTCAACACCGCTGATCGAGTTGATTTTATCCGGATTGTTTGTAAGAAGTTTAATTTTCTCGATATTAAAGTGATTGAGTACAAAAGTTACAATTTCATAACTTCTTTCATCGGCAGAAAAGCCAAGTTGATGGTTGGCTTCGATTGTGTTGTACCCTTTGTCTTGAAGAGCATAAGCATTGATCTTATTTAACAGACCAATATTTCTTCCCTCCTGACGCAGGTATATTACCATTCCACCTGTTTCATTTACCATTTTTAGAGCATACTCAAGTTGATCACGACAATCACATTTTAAACTACCGATTGCATCACCGGTTAAACACTCCGAATGTACTCTTACTATCGGTGTTTCATCTAAATTTTTTGCATAAATTACTAAATGTTCTTTATGCCCCTCTTTAAATGCTTTGACTTTGAAATCACCAAAACGTGACGGTAAGTTTGCTATTTCCGAAATCTCTATATTCATAAATTAATCTTTATAATGGTAAAATAATCGCAATTATAGCGAAAAAGGTTAAAAAATATGTTTCAAAGATTCCGTAGAACACGTTTAAATCAACATCTACGTGCCTTAGTGCGTGAAACACATGTAAGTGTTGATGATTTTATTTATCCATTATTTGTAAGAAGCGGAGAGGGTATAAAAACTGAGGTTACTTCTATGCCGGGTGTATTCCAGATGAGTATTGACGTTGCCGTCAAAGAGTGTGAGGAGTTAAAAGAGTTAGGTATATATTCAATTATTTTATTTGGTATTCCTGATACGAAAGATTCAGTTGGTAGTGATGCTTTGTGTGAGCACGGAATTATTGCAAGTGCAGTAAAGGCGATAAAAAAAGCACATCCAGATATGTTTGTCGTAACTGATCTTTGTTTTTGTGAATATACGGATCACGGACATTGTGGAATTATTGACGAAGAGAAAGAAACGGTTCTAAACGATGCTACTTTAGAGCTTTCTGGAAAGCAAGCGATTGTACACGCAAAAGCGGGTGCTGATATGATTGCACCTTCAGGTATGATGGATGGAATTATAGAGACGCTTAGAAGTTCACTTGATGCGGCAGGTTTTCACGATCTTCCAATTATGAGTTATTCAACAAAATTTGCTTCAGGATACTACGGACCGTTCCGTGATGTTGCTGAATCAACACCGAGTTTCGGAGATAGAAGTTCATACCAGATGGATCCTGCAAACCGTCGTGAGGCGATTGCAGAGTCGATTGAAGATGAGGCTCAAGGTGCTGATATCTTAATGGTAAAACCGGCACTAGCTTATCTTGATATCATCAGAGAGATTAAAGACAATACGACAAAACCGATGGCGGTATATAATGTAAGCGGTGAATATGCAATGTTAAAACAT
>JBFEUD010000145.1:0-3635 GCA_041547625.1 Sulfurimonas sp. | reverse complement strand
GATCCCGTAAATGTTGTTAACGTCATCAAAAAGTCTGATCGCAGTTTCAGCTGT
Organism: Sulfurimonas sp.; assembly: GCA_041547625.1. GTDB lineage: Bacteria > Campylobacterota > Campylobacteria > Campylobacterales > Sulfurimonadaceae > Sulfurimonas. Next base: position 3,581 of record JBFEUD010000145.1, on the reverse strand, counting down.
GATGTCAACACCTGTACGACCAGGTACGTTGTAAAGCATAAAAGGTAGTTCTGGTACAGCTTCAGCGATTGCTTTATAGTGTTGGTAAAGACCCTCTTGAGAAGGTTTGTTATAGTATGGGCTTACTGAAAAGATAGCATCAACACCACATTTTTGTGCGTATTTTGCGATCTCGATTGCTTCATGCGTAGCGTTGCTTCCGGCACCTGCAAGAACTTTAGTTCCAGTACCTTTACAAACCTCTACAGCTATCTCTATACAACGTATATCTTCGTCATGTGTAAGTGTCGCACTCTCACCGGTTGTTCCTACCGGACAAACTGCATCCATACCGTATTTGATCTGTCTTTTAATAAGATCAGCATATTTTTGCTCATCAAGTTTTCCATTTTTAAACGGTGTGATAAGCGCGGTTGAAGAACCTGTAACAATATCCATATAATTTACCCTCTTTAAAGTTGTGCGCAATTATAGCGAAAAACTTTTATTTTTTTAAAATGACCGTAGTTGACTTGTTAAAGTCAAAGTATTTGTTTGCAACTTCTTGCACTATTTTTGGTGTAATTTTGCTTACGTTTTCTTCATAATGCATAAGTGGTGTAATATCACCGCGAACAAGATAGCTACCGTAAAGGTTTGCTACACTTGTCGAGCTCTCTAACGAGTAGATGAAATCTGACTTTGTATTGATTTTTACTTTTTCCAACTCTTTTTTCGATACTTTTGTCTCTTTTAAGTGTTTAATCTGCTTGATCAGCTCTTTTTCTACATCTTTTGCTTTTACACCAGGATTACATGTAGCCATGAAGATGAAAAGTCCAGGATCGGTATTTTCCATATTGTATGCATATACTGAATTTACAAGACGTTTTTTATCTACCAATTCTTTATAAAGGCGTGAGCTTTTTCCAGAATATAGGATCTCAGAGATTACACTCAGTGTTGTTTGATCTTCGTTCTTAAAGTCTGGGATATGAAAAGTGATAGCAATCATCTCCACTTCACTCTCTTTATGAATTACTACCCGTTTAGCACCGTCTTGTTCAGGCTCTACAAATTTTACTTCCGGAATATCAGCTGTATTTTCAATTGAACCGAAAGCTTTTTGTACTTCTTCAAAAACTTTTTTCGGCTCAATGTCACCTGTTACGACTAAGATAGCATTTTGCGGTTGATAGTATGTCTTATGAAAATCCCTGATATCTTCGATTGTCCATGTTCGAATGTCATTCATAAATCCAATTGGCGTCCAATGGTATGGATGATATACATAAGCATTGTTAAACAGTTTAAAGTAAAGATATCCTAGAGGATTGTTGTCTGTTCTCCATCGGCGCTCTTCTGTAACAACATCACGTTCAGGTTGGAACTCTTCATCTTTTAATGTGAGGTTTTGCATGAGTTCTGCATAAAGTTCGATCGATTTTTTCATATTATCTGAACTCGATTTGATGAAATAGTGTGTATAGTCAAAACTAGTTGATGCGTTGTTTACTCCACCTATACTTTTTACCTCTTTATCAAACTCTCCAGCTTGAAGGTTTTTCGATGATTTAAAGTTCATGTGCTCGAGCATATGGGCAATGCCTGTCTTCCCCATAATTTCGTTACGGCTACCCACTTTGTAAAAGATATCTGTGCTTACTACGTTTGTACCGTTTTCCATTGGTACTACAACAATTTGCAGTCCATTATCTAAAGTTTTTGTTTTATATGCGGGAAGGGTAGTTCCCATATTTACTGTTTTCATTCTAGTCATATTGTTCTCTTTATCGTTTACTACTGTGTCTGAAGAAAAAATTATGGTTGCAGATATTGCTAAAACCAGTAAGTTTTTTATCATTTGCGGTCTGCTCCGATAGCTTCAGTGATGTTCGTATACCCATCGGCTTTTAAAAGCTCTACAAGCCCTTTATTGATATTCATAATGAGATCCGGACCGTGAAAAATCAATGCACTATATACTTGCACAAGAGATGCACCCGCTTTAATTCTTCTATATGCTTCTTCTGCAGAATCAATACCGCCTACAGAAATAAGCGTAGTTTTACCATATAGTTCTTTTGCAATAGCTTCAAAAATTTTAAAACTTTTTTCTTTAAGAACTGCACCACTTAAACCGCCTATATCTTTCGGATCACTTACGAGTGAATAATCAATCGTCGTATTAGTTGCAATAATTCCGTCAGCACCTTTTTCAACTGCAAGAGTTGTAAGTGCTACAGCATCTTCAGGTGTCATATCAGGTGCGATTTTTAGAAGTATTGGCATATCTGTTAAGGCTTTTGCTTCTTTAAAAAGTTCTGTAATAAACTCTTCATTTTGCAGATCACGAAGACCCGGAGTGTTAGGTGAAGAGATATTAATTACAAAATAGTCTCCTAAACCGTCAAACGCTTTAATGAGATGTGTATAGTCATTAATCGCTTCATTCTCAGGTGTTACTTTGTTCTTTCCGATATTGATACCGATCGGAGTTGAGAATGGATAGCGCTCTTTTAATCTTTGTACAACTTTATATGCACCGTCATTATTAAAACCCATCGCATTTTGAATAGTTCTTTCTTCCACGTGGCGGAACATTCTCGGTTTAGGATTTCCCGGTTGCGGCTTTGGTGTTACAGTTCCAATCTCAGTAAAACCAAATCCGAGTGTTTGGATACCTCTGATCATCGTTGCATTTTTATCAAAACCAGCCCCTAGTCCTACAGGGTTAAGGAATGTTCTTCCAAAAAGCTCTTGTTGCAAGATTTCATCATTGATAAAATGAGATTCTAAAAACGAGTTAAAAGGGAGTTGGGAAATATTTGGAAGTCTTAATACAAATGCAGCAATATGGTGTGCAGTTTCAGGTTCAAATTTAAAAAGGTACGGTTTAATTGAGTCATAGTTTAGCATAATCATCCACTTTTTGAAAATAAGAGAGATTATACTCAATTAAAGGTAATAGTTTAATTATAGCATCCGTCAGAGATGAAAATATTTTCAAATTCTTCAGCTTTTACAGGCTTAGAACATAGGTAACCTTGGTAAATATCACACTTGAGTTTTGCCAGCATATTAAGTTGACCTTTGAGCTCAACACCTTCGGCTACAACGGTTAAGTTCATTGTTTGGGCAATATCAATAATGATTTGAATAAATAACTGATCTTTTGGATCGTCCAAAATATCATCAATAAAACTTTTATCTATTTTGAGGAAGTCAAAAGGGATGTTTTTTAGATATGAAAGAGATGAATATCAAGTACCGAAATCATCAAGAGCGAGTGAGACACCTAATGCTTTTAAATTATGAATTTTTCCTATGTTTTCTTCAAAATTATTCATTAACACAGATTCTGTAAGCTCAATGCACAGTTTTTTTCTATCCATATTGAGAATGTTTTGTTCAAAGAATGTAATAAAATCCTTGTTATTGAGTTCTATAGCAGATACATTTATAGAAATTTTTAAATCTCTAAGCGGTGTACTCTCCCATTTTTTGAGTTGAGCTATCGCGGTTTTTAAGATCCATTGTCCCATAGGTACTATGAGATTATTTTGTTCTGCGATAGGGATAAACTTATACGGAGATATGAT
>JBFEUD010000144.1:0-3704 GCA_041547625.1 Sulfurimonas sp. | reverse complement strand
GAACTTCATTTTCCAACTGTTCTATTTTTTTAATTTGCTCAGAGATTAAGCTTGTCTGCATCCCTGCATATGATTTTGGCTGATGTTCTGAATGATGTACTCCAATCTTTTTATCTTGGAGTTTTTCAAGCTCTTTTTTTAATCTTTCAATTTGATTATCTTTTTTTGATGCACTTGTAAAAAAAACTAAAAAACTCACACCAATAAATACTACAAATACAACAAGTATAATGACTAAAGGAAGATCAACCTGTAACAATTCTATTCTCCTTCGGCTAATTCTTTAAAAGTTTCTAAATGTTCTTCAAAAATATTGACAAGTCTCGGATCGAACTTTTTCCCTTTTTCCTCTTTTATATACGCGACAGCATCCTCAAAAGACCATGGCTCTTTATAACTCTTTTTCTCAAGCAGTGCATCTAAAACACTTACGATAGCTACTATTCTTGCATAGATATGAATTTGTTCACCTTTTAAACCTCGTGGATAACCTGTTCCATCGTAGTTCTCATGATGTTCATATGCAATAATAGCTGCAGCATTGATCAGTTTCTTACTTGAATTTTTTAAAATTCTTAATGCCAATTTTGGGTGGTTTTGGATAACTGCAAACTCATCATCTGTTAAATGTTCAGGTTTTTTTACAATTGAATCTTCAATAAATACCTTACCTATATCATACAGTGGAGAAGCCAAATAAACTGTTTTAATCTCTTCTTCTGTTAAAGTGCCTTCAAAGACAGCAAGTTGCTTTGCAAAATCTGCTATACGCCTTATATGGCCTAGAGAATCAAGATTTGTATCTTCGATCATTGCAGAAAGGATATACACCATCTCTTTTTGGGCATCTTCAGTCTCAGACAATAAAAGTTTATTTTGCCAATTGGACATTTTTAATGATTTTTTATAGTTATAAAATTCTAAATGATGTCTAACTTTTCTATATAATTCATGTTTTTGAATTGGGTAACGTATATCATCAATACAACCGTGTTGATACCCCTCATCCAAACTGCCTGAATCATCTTGTTCAACTAATAAAATAAGTGGGACTTCTTGCAATAAAGGAGTGTTTTTTATACTTTTACAGAGTTCTATAGCATCTGCATCTGACATTCTTCTTGCTAAAAGAATTAGATCAAAACGTTTTGTTTTTAAAAGCTCTAGGGCATCTTGAGAGTTAAGAGCATAGGAAAGCCCATATCCCCCTTCCTCTTTTAAAAGTTCAATAATTTGTTTGACGTTTTCAATAACGTCATCAACAATTAAAATCCCACTTTTTTCCATAACTTTTCCCCTCTCTTATTAGGGTGATTTAAAGCTATTATACCATTTACTTATGTAAAAGCAATTCTTTTTCTAAATATTTTCCTGTATATGAACCTGATTTTTCATGGTTAGCAGCCAACTCTTCAGGTGTTCCTACATCGACAACTTCTCCACCTCCGGAGCCTCCTTCTGGACCTATATCTACAATATAGTCGGCATTTTTAATCATATCCAGATTATGTTCAATTACAAGAACACTGTTGCCGAGTTCTACAAATTTATGAAGTACTCCTGTAAGTCTGTCAACATCTGCAAAATGAAGACCCGTTGTCGGTTCATCTAAAATATAGAGTGTTTTTCCTGTATCTTTACGGCTCAGTTCTTTAGCAAGTTTTATACGTTGTGCTTCCCCGCCTGAAAGTGTTACAGCATTTTGTCCAAGAGTAATATAGCCAAGCCCAACATCTACAAGTGTTTTGAGTTTTTGATGAATTTTCGGAATAGGTTTGAAAAATTCGTACGCTTCATCTACTGATAATTTTAGTACGTCAGAGATAGTTTTCCCTTTGTAAAGGACCTCTAATGTTTGCTGGTTATATCTTTGTCCCTGACAACTGTCACATTTCACCATAATGTCAGGTAAGAAGTGCATCTCTATTTTGATCTCCCCTTCACCTTGACATTTCTCACAACGACCACCTTTTACGTTAAACGAGAATCTTGAAGATGTATATCCTCTGATCTGAGACTCTTTTGTTTGTGCAAAAAGGTTTCTAATCTCATCCATTACACCCGTATATGTTGCAGGATTAGATCTCGGAGTACGTCCAATCGGACTTTGGTCAAGATAAATTACTTTATCAACATGTTCAAGTCCGTTAATCTCTACACCGGCAACCTTATTTACTTTCTTCGCATGATTAAGTAGTTCTCTTGCAGACGGTAAAAGAGTTTGTAAAATAAGTGAACTTTTACCACTTCCACTTACACCCGTTACACATACAAAATTGTTCAGAGGGATTTTAACACTCATGTCTTGAATATTGTTGAGATTAACATTTTTAATCTCTATATATTTCTCTTGTTCACGTCTGTAAAAATACTCTATTTTCTTTCTTCCAAAAAGGTAGTCTGCCGTAACTGTTTTTGCTTTTTTCAACTCTTTTAGAGTTCCTGCAAATACTACATTCCCACCAAATTTTCCTGCACCTTCACCAATATCTACAATAAAGTCTGCATGTTCAATCGTTTCTTTGTCATGTTCAACAACAATTACGCTGTTTCCTTTTTCTTGAAGGTTTCGAAGCGTTTTAATAAGTTTTAATGTATCTCGTTCATGAAGACCAATACTTGGTTCATCGAGTACATACATAACTCCTGTAAGACCCGAACCGATTTGAGAAGCAATACGGATACGTTGTGCTTCACCACCACTAATCGTTCTTGCATCACGTCCTAAAGTAATATACCCAAGCCCTACATCGTGTAAAAAGAAAAGTCTCTCGCGAATCTCATTTAGAATCGGTGCAGCCACCATAGAGTTTTGTTTATCCATGTAAGTGAAATTATCCTCACCGGCAAACCATTCATATGTTTTTGAGATAGGCATATCTAAAAGTTCGGGAATTTTCTTTTCAGCAACTTTTACGGCTAAAGATTCTTGTTTTAGTCTATGACCGCCACATACGTCACACACTTTCTCACTCATATAGTCATTGAGCTCTTTTTCATCTTTGAACATATCGTATGCTATACGGATAATTCCAGGCCAAATTCTCTTTACTTTATGCTTTTTCCATAAAAATTCAACTTCACCGATATTACCGTGTAAAATAGCTTTTTGCTGATGACGTTCCAATTCACCGTATGGGATTGTAATGTCAATCTCATTTGCTTCACAGAACCCTTTTAAAAATGTAAAATAGTACCCTTTGTTAAAACCGTAAACGATCTTGATCGCACCCTTTTCAATACTGAGATCTTGATCTATGATTTTTTCAATGTCTAGAGTATAACGAAGCCCTAGTCCATCACATTCAGAACATGCTCCTTTAGGGGAGTTAAAAGAGAAACTAAGTGGCTCTAACGGGTCAAAACTGATCTTACAATCAAAGCAGGCATTGTGTTCTGAATAATGTATATGTTCTTTACATCCTAACTCGTCATGGTTTAAAATATCAATCTCAAGTTCCCCGTAACTCTCTTTGAGCGCTTTCTCAACCGAGGATGCAATACGTTCTTTGTTTTCCTCTTTAACAACTACCCTGTCAACTACAACTTTAATGGTATGTTTTTTGGTTTTTGAAAGCTCAATCTCATCGTCAAGTCTAACCATAACACCGTCTATCATTGCACGGACATATCCTTTATGTACAAGAGACTGAATTAAATCAGTATAAGAACCTTTGTTTTCACGGACAAGTGGTGCGAGGAGT
>JBFEUD010000143.1:0-3771 GCA_041547625.1 Sulfurimonas sp. | reverse complement strand
TTATGCAAAAAATAGAATTGATGCTGACAGAAGCAAATGCAAGTAGTACAACCAGACTGGTGACATTAGGTGTATTAGAAAAAGAGGGATATTACATATCACTTAGTAAAAATCGTTTTTCTTTGATTGAAAGTGAGTTTAAAAAAGATCCTGAATTTAGTAAGTTTGATGTAAAAAAACTTACAAATAGTGTGAAGATTACTTCAAGTTTTACCGATGAGCTCTCAGACCGTATTATGAAAAATCGTCGGAAGATTGTAGCACTTGTTAAAGATAGATATATACAGGTGCAAGCTGTATTTGAGAGACGCTATGCATTGCTTTTTGAAAGAGTGATTTCGTATGTTGCCGATCTTGATGTTGGAGTGAGCTCGTCAAAAACAGCAACTGATTATAATCACTCTCGTCCTATGATCGTCGATGTTAAAGATGATGAGAATTTTATGCAGATTATGCAACTGCGCCATCCTCTGATTGAGATACAAGAGCGTGGGGGACTATACGTTCCAAACGATATAGTGATGGGAAATCGTGACTATATGGACTTGCCGCATCCAAAGACCATTATGCTTGATGTAGGTGTTCATGACGGACATGAGATTAACGGTGTACTTTTATATGGAATTAACTCCAGTGGAAAAAGTTCTTTAATGAAGAGTGTCGGTATCGCAATTCTTATGGCACAATCTGGCTTTTTTGTAAGCGCTTCTGTAATGAAATTTAGCTTGTTTGACTCTATATTTACCCGTATTGTTTCAAAAGATAATTTAGCAAAAGGACTTTCAACTTTTGCGGTAGAGATGCTGGAACTCAAAAACATATTTAATCGTGCGACTGTCCGTTCAATTGTTTTAGGAGATGAGATCTCACACGGTACTGAAACACTTTCAGGGGTTGCTATTGTCGCAAGTGCGATTAAGAAACTTGCAAATACAAGATGTCTTTTTGTATTTGCAACTCACTTGCATCAGCTCTCAACAATGCCAGAGATCACAAACATAAATAATGTAGTGGATTTACACCTGAGTGTAGAGTATGATGAAGAAAGTGATAAACTACTCTTTAACCGTGTACTTCAAGCTGGAAGCGGTAGCAGCATTTATGGTCTGGAGTTTGCAAAATCGCTTCATATGGACAATGAATTTTTAGATATGGCAAACAACATCAGAAAAAGACTTGCAAATGATTTTGACGAACTTGAACTTTTAGTGAAAAAGAAAAAATCGAAGTACAATAAAGATCTGTATGTGACTAAATGTGTGATCTGTGGGGCAGCAGCGGAAGATGTCCACCATATAAATCACAAGTCACTTGCTGATTCATCAGGTTTTATAGGACATTTTCATAAAGATCACAAACATAATCTGATTCCGCTTTGTAAAGAGCACCATAATCAGATCCATGATGGAAAAATTAAAGTAGACGGTTTTATGATGACGTCAAACGGTTTAGAGTTACAATACGAAGAACAGCTTTCTAAACCGAAAGTTCAGGTTGTAGAAGATCCTGAAATAAATGAAAACATAAAAGTAGAAGAATCAACAGAAGAAGCCCCATCTAAAGTCCTCTTAGATGATTGGTAGGATACTACATTAGTTATAATGTTGATATGAATGCAGCAAAAAGTTTAAAGTTTATTGCCGATTGTCATTTAGGAAAGTTAGCAAAATATTTACGGATGATGGGGTTTGATACCTTGTTTTTTAACTCTATTGGTGATGACGATCTTATTGAATTATCTGAGCAAGAGGAACGGATCATCCTAACACGTGACAAGCTGCTTCACGAAAATAAAATCTCCAATACCTTTTATTTGCATTCAATCGATAACCTTGAACAGCTCCGTGAACTTAACAGAGCTTTTTCAATCAAAAGCAATAGACAAAAACCTCGCTGTACTGTATGTAATGTAACACTCCAAGAGATTAACAAAAAAAAGATTCTAGATCAAGTACCTAGAAAAGTATTGAACTATTTTGACTTTTTTGAGATCTGTCCCAAATGTGAACGCATTTACTGGCATGGAAGTCACTACAAACGTATGATGCGTAAAATAGAAGCAGTATAAGAAGTTAGTATCTGTCGTTCCCATGTTCGAACTTGGGAACGAATTTAGCAGAATTTATGAAAGAAGTGTTTTAACACACTCGTTAATTCTTTTACCATCAGCTTTTCCCGCTAGTTCTTTGCTAGCAGCACCCATTACTTTTCCCATATCTTTCATAGATGCAGCACCTACGTTTGTAATGATAGTCTTCAGTGCTTCACTTAACTCATCATCAGTTAATTGTTTTGGTAGGTAAGGCTCATACACTGCAATCTCTTCAAGCTCTTTTTCCATTAGATCTAAACGGTCGGCGTCTTTGTATTGTGCAGCAGAGTCGTTACGGCTTTTGATCTGTTTTTGAATAATTTTAATAATATCATCGTCGTTTAACTCTTTTCTTTCATCAACTTCTATTTGTTTAAATGCAGATGTCAAAAGACGAAGAGCATCTCTTTTTTTTACATCTTTGGCTTTCATCGCTTCTTTTAGATCTTGGTTAATTGTTTCTCTTAATGACATATTTTATACCTTTTTTCTGGAACTATATTTGCTAGAATTATAGCTAAATCACAATAAGTATGGAACATTTTATGAAAATAATACCTTTGTCACTCTCTATATTTTTTTCTGCACTGTTTTTTAGCGGTTGTACGGCAAACTTAACGGAACCGGAAATTGATTTCGAACCTCCTAAGTATGTAGAAGAGATGCCGCCTAAAGAGGACAGTCAAGATTTTGCATCTACCGGGAGTATCTTTGGACAAGGGGAAAATCCTCTTTTTTCCGATCATAAAGCGATGCATGTGAATGATATTGTTACAGTAGTAATTACTGAAACGGCACAGAGCTCTAATACAGGTTCAAAACAATTAAGCGAAACAGACTCTTTAGCTTTAGGCGGTGGAGTATTTACTGCAGGAGCTAACGGTTCTCAAATGAACGGAAATGTAGCAAGTGCAGTTAACAAACTTAATGGTCTATCTGATATTGGTTTTAGTGGAGGCTCAACAAGTTCTTATAAAGGACAGGGGAGTGCAACTAAAGATGCTAGCTTTACAACTACAGTTTCTGCTAGAATTGTAAAAGTATTAAGTAACGGGAACTATTTTATCAGTGGAAAACGTGAAATTTTAGTTGATGAACAAAAACAGATCATACAAATAAGCGGTGTCATTCGCCCATATGATATAGATCAGACAAATACTATCAATTCGACTCAAATGAGTGATGCTAAAATTCTTTATAAAACAGAAGGGGATGTTGATCGTGCAAGTAATAGAGGATGGGGTTCTAAAATTGTTCAGGCTGTTTGGCCTTTTTAGTCTTGTATTAGCCTTATTACCATTTGGTTTAAAAGCTGAGAGTTTTGCAGATTTTAAACGTACACAAGTAGGTGCGTTTGAAGAGTTTAAAGATAAGCGTGATCAGGAATTTAACAAATACCTTAAAGAGCAATGGAAAGAATACGAAGCTTTTACAACTCCAAAATTTTTTGAAAAGCCAAAACCGAAACATATAGCATCTCTTCAAGAAAAACAACCAAAAGATATTGGACCAAGAGTTGATATTGCACTTCCAAAAGTCCAAAAGAAGCTTGCACAAAAGAAACAAGATAAAGTAGTCCATAAAGATATCGAATTTGATTTTTTCGGCACTTTGGTTGGATTTAACGTTGATCCAAAAATTAAAAATGTTCGTTTTTATCCAAAAAATCAAAATGGAAT
>JBFEUD010000142.1:0-3790 GCA_041547625.1 Sulfurimonas sp. | reverse complement strand
GGTTTATCAGTATTCGCTGGTGTTGGTGAGAGAACACGTGAAGGTAATGACCTTTACTACGAAATGAAAGAATCGAACGTACTTGACAAAGTTGCACTGTGCTACGGTCAAATGAGTGAACCACCAGGTGCACGTAACCGTATCGCTCTTACTGGTCTTACTATGGCTGAGTACTTCCGTGATGAGAAAAAACTTGATGTTCTTATGTTTATCGATAACATCTTCCGTTTTGCTCAATCAGGTTCTGAGATGTCTGCACTTCTTGGTCGTATCCCTTCAGCTGTTGGTTACCAACCAACTCTTAGCCGTGAAATGGGTGCTTTACAAGATCGTATTACATCAACAACTAACGGTTCAATCACTTCTGTTCAAGCTGTATACGTACCTGCGGACGACTTGACTGACCCGGCTCCAGCTTCTGTTTTTGCTCACTTAGATGCAACTACAGTACTTAACCGTAAAATTGCTGAAAAAGGTATCTATCCTGCAGTTGATCCACTAGATTCAACTTCAAGACTACTTGATCCACAAATTTTAGGTGATGAGCACTATAACGTAGCTCGTGGTGTACAACAAACACTACAAAAATATAAAGATCTTCAAGATATCATCGCTATCCTTGGTATGGATGAGCTTTCTGAAGATGATAAAGCTACAGTTGAAAGAGCTCGTAAAATCGAGAAATTCTTATCTCAACCATTCTTCGTAGCAGAAGTATTTACAGGTGCTCCTGGTAAATATGTTTCTCTTGAAGACACAATTAAAGGTTTCAAAGGAATCTTAAACGGTGATTACGACCATATGCCAGAAAACTCATTCTACATGGTTGGTAATATGGACGAAGCTCTTGAGAAATACGAAAAAAGCAAATAAGCTTTTTAATAAAGGACTGTAATGGATAAGTTTAAACTTGAAATCCTAACTCCTAACGGTGAAATCTATAACGGTGAAGCTGTTAGCGTAGTTCTCCCTGGTGAAGAGGGAGAATTTGGCGTTTTAGCTGGCCATGCTGCTTTAACTACTTTGTTAGAAGCTGGTGTAGTTGACGTTGAAAAAGAGGATAAATCAGTCGAATCTATTGTAATTAACTGGGGTGTTGCTCATGTTGATGAAGAAAAAGTTGTAGTACTTGTTGAAGGTGCTGCTGCTATTCGTGGTGAAAATGAGTCAGAAATTGCTGATGCTATTGACGCAGCGAAAAAACTTATCAACGAAATTGCAGACTCTAGCACTGCAATTGCTGCTGTATCAGCAAAAATTGAATCAGCTGCACAAAAGTTAATATAACAGAATGATTAACAATATAATAGATTTTTATTTAAAATCTCACCCGGTTACTATTGGTGTACTTATTTTATTAGCGGTATACTTCATAGTTTTAAATTGGGTGTTTTTCTACCGCTATTTTTCTCTTAATACGTGGCTAAAAAACGAAAGTGCATCTTTAGAAGCACTTTTGCTTGGTGCCACAAAAGTAAACGAGAACTCTTTTTTAAATAACTTTGTAAAATCGAGTAATTTTATTTCAAAAGAAGTTTTACAACTGGGCCAACTTGCATCTACAAAAGAAGCAACAAAAGGTCTTTCTATACTTTCAGTATTTGCTTCAACAACCCCTTTTATAGGACTTTTTGGTACTGTTGTTTCAATTCTTGATACTTTTACCCATATAGGGCAAACAAGCGGTAGTATGTCTGTAATATCTACAGGTGTATCTGATGCGCTTATAGCAACTGCAGGTGGTATTTTTGTTGCCATTTTTGCCTATACATATCATCAGATATTAAAAAGATTATCTTATGATATCATCAGTCATATTCAGATGCAAAGTGATGCTTTACTGGCTCGTAAGGTATAAATATGTTATATAATTGGGATGAAAAGCCTGAGCTTAATATTACTCCTTTAGTGGATGTAATGCTTGTACTTTTAGCAATTTTAATGGTAATTGCTCCCAACATAGTTTTTGAGGAAAATATTAAACTTCCTCAAGGCTCTACTACACAACAAATTTCTAAAATTCCACCGGTTCATATTACGATCGATAAAGAAAAAAATATTCAGGTAAATAAAGATAATTTTCTATTAAACAGTTTTCGTGACAATTTTTATTTATATGCGAATAGGTTAGATAAAAAAGCAACGGTATTAATAAGTGCCGATGAAAGTTTGGACTACGGCATAGTAATGTCGATTTTAGCTGCTGTTAAGCAAGCTGGATTTACTGAGGTCTCTTTAGCTACAAATGGTTAGAGATGATAAATACTTCTATATAAGTGGTGCAATATCACTTACTATTTTTTTTGTTTTTTTATTCCTCTTTGCTAATTTACTCTTTAATGTTGCAAATATAAAAAATTACGGTTTGAAAAAAGAGAACTATGTTGCTATTTCACTTGCAACACCTGACATAGCTAAACAACTTAAAAAAACTAAACCTTCTAAGACTACACCGACTGTAACTCAAGCTGACACTGTTTCAAAAAATATAGATGTTAATGATCTTTTTAGTGATGTTTGGACTCAAAAAATCGATCACACGAAGAAACCTAAAGAGGTTAATTCGAAAAGAATTCAAGAGATCTCCAAAAGGGTAAAAAAGAGTGAAAAAAATAATGTTGAATCATTAGCCGAAAAAGTTGAAAATATAGATAAATCAGATAGTAATCAAGAGAAACAAAGTAGTTCCAGTGCCGATGAAGTTAATGAATATTTAGCTAAAATTCAAGCAATAGTTTATGACAACTTTATACCTCCAATGAATTCTGAAGGAAGTGTTGTCAAGATTGTTATCGAATTAGATTCGATTGGTAAAATGTTAGATTTTCGTGTTTTAAACTATTCATCCAATGATGCTTTAAATCAGGAAGCAGATAATATGAAACGGAGACTAATTAGTGTTATTTTTCCAAAAAATCCTGACAATCGTTCTTTTAGAGCTATTATAAATTTAATTCCAGAAAATAAGGAGTAGTTTTGAAGAGTTTATTCGCATTTCTACTTACATCTATCTTACTCTTTGCAAGTGATGCAACAATAGATGTCATTAAAAAAGTTGATTCATTACCCTCATTAGCATTAGAAGATGCATCCATTAATTACGATGATACTTTTAAATTACAAGTGTTTAAATCATTAGTAGCTGATTTAAACGTTATCTCTATTTTTAATGTTGACAGACATCATAGGTTAGTAAATTTCAACGATACAGATGTGTTAGTTGAAAACAAAGATGTAAATTATATTCTTAGATACAAAATGGAAGAGAATGATAATGGGTCTTTACAAATCTCTACAAAGCTTATACATAACAATGAAGAAGTATTTGCTAAAAGTTATAGAGTTAGTAAGCAAAACCTCTATGTATTCGTATCTCATGCAATAGCATACGATATTAATGAATTTATGGGAGAACCTTCTGTAGAGTGGATGAAGAGAAAAGTTATTTTCTCTCGTATCGTAGGTCCAAAACAAAGTGAAATCGTAATTTCAGATTACACTTTACGTTATCAGCATGTGATCTTAAAAGGGGGATTTAATGTCTTCCCTAAATGGGCTAACAATAAACAAAAAGGGTTTTACTATACTTCTTTAGATGCAAAACCTACATTGAAGTTTGTTGATATCGCAACTGGTAAAATTGAGAGTTTAATATCTTCAGACGGCATGTTAGTTTGTTCCGATGTGAGTACAGATGGAAAAACATTATTACTTACAATGGCACCTAAGGGGCAGCCAGATATTTATACATACAATGTAGACAGAAAAAAATATAAGCGTGTTACTAAAT
>JBFEUD010000141.1:0-3813 GCA_041547625.1 Sulfurimonas sp. | reverse complement strand
TATCGTTTTTTTTAGATCCTTACTATCAAGGTCTCCGAAATATTTGAGTTTATGTAAAAAGGTATCGTCATATGTCGTAATAAAGTTCACCCATCTTTGTCTGAAATTATCAATTTGGTCAGGCTTCGGCGCACTTTCAAACATAGCTAAAGTGTTTCTAGCCAACTCAGCCGCTTCTTTATTATGTAAAACCTCAATAACTTGTAAAATTCTTTTGTTAAGTAAAGTCTGGGATTCTAGTGTATCGGAACAAAGAGACGGGTTTGTTCTGTTTATTTTGGAGATAAGAAAACGGACAAATTCATGTGTCGTATTGAGACGATAGTTTGTTAAATCTTTTTGAAGATCTTTGTTGAGCATCTCTTTGTATTTCTTGAGATGGCTACAATCTTCAACGTTCATATTGGCTTTTGTTGCTTCTTTACAAAAAGCCTCAGCATAAAAATCTGGAGTTAAAAGCTTTCCCTCGTCTTTTAATCTTTTGACAGCATTATTGATAATAGTTTGAATAGTCATATCGTATTCCTATTGTTTTAAAGATCCCTCTGCGGAAACTTTTGCTATAAATGATGTAATAGCTTTTGATGCACTCGATTTAATCGCATTGAATCTCTCTTGGTCTGTAATAATCGCATTTGGTTCTACACTAAAATCATACGTACCGTGAGATGAATATGTTTTTTTCTTCCCCTGCGTTTCTCTTGTTATAGAGAGTACAACACTTGCACGATAAGCAATAACATATCCGTCACTATTATACTGAATTGGAGCATACGATGGGGCTGACATTCTGATATCTAAATGAGTGTCAGAATTGTTTCTCTCTACTAAAGATGCATGAAATACTGAAATTATTGCAGCGTCTACCGCATCTTTAATGATAACCGTATTTTCAGGATCTACAAGTGAAATATATACACTTGTACTTATTTTTTCCCCTGTAACATTACGGGAGAATTTTGAGCTAGGTTTGTATCCACAACTATTGAAGCCTACAACTAAAAATGTGAATATACTCAAATAGAGCAGATACTTTTTCATTTTCTAACCCTTAACTACTATATTTACCAGCTTATTTGGTACTACGATCTCTTTTACGATCTCTTTGCCTTCAAGCCATTTAGCAACTACCTCTTTCGCAGTAGCTATTATATCCTCTTTGCCAGTATCTTTAGCAACTTCAATCTCTCCACGGTTTTTCCCGTTTACAGAAACACCGAGTGTAATGCTGTCTTCTACAAACACCTCTTCAAGAATTGATTGCACGCTCAAGTTGTTCAGCTTGAAGAACTTCTCGCTTAGCTCCCAACAAGTGTGAGGAATTACAGGCTCTAAAATTGAAGTAAAGATCCAATACGCCTCTGTCCAAATATCAGAATTTTCTTGAGAATTCAGTGCATTCATTGCTTCCATAACACCTGCAATCATCGTGTTGAAAGTATATCTTTCATTATAAACTTCTTCTGAACGTTTTAATGCTTCATACACTTTTTTACGTGCAAACTTTTCCTCTTTAGAAAGACTTGCATGATCGATTGCAGGAATTGTATCGGTTGCTGCTACATTTACAGATCTCTCAAAGAAACGTTTGATAAATCTAAATGCACCTTCAACGCCGCTATCATTCCACTCTAATTCTTGTGTCGGTGGAGCAGCGAACAGAATAAATAGTCTTGCCGTATCTGCACCATATTTTGCAATTAATTCATCAGGGTCTACAGTGTTGCCTTTAGATTTTGACATCTTCGCACCGTCTTTAAGAACCATCCCTTGAGTAAGTAGTCTGTCAAACGGTTCATCAAAATCTACATAACCAAGATCACGGAATACTTTTGTAAAAAATCTTGCATATAAAAGGTGTAAGATCGCATGCTCGATACCACCGATGTAGTGATCAACACCCATCCAGTACTTTATTTGTTCTTTTGAAAATGCTTCATCTTCCCAGTTTGACTCTGATGCACAGAAACGTAAGAAGTACCAGCTTGACTCAACGAAAGTATCCATTGTATCTGTTTCACGAACCGCATCTTTACCACATTTTGGACATTTACAATGCTTCCATGTCGGATGTTTTTCAAGCGGGTTACCCTCACCTGTAATCTCAACATCTTCAGGTAAAGCAACCGGTAGGTTAGCTTTATCTTCCATAACAAGTCCACAGTCATCACAGTGGATAAATGGAATCGGAGCACCCCAGTATCTCTGACGAGACACACCCCAATCTTTTAGCTTGTAGTTTGTTGTTTTCTTACCGATGTTTTTTGCTTCAAAATGCTCAATGATTTTAGCTTGAGACTCTTTAGAATTCATCCCGTCAAACTCTTCAGAATTAAACAGTTCACCAACTTCAGTGTAAGCTTTTTTATCTAACTCTAATTCACCTTCAAAAGGCTTAATTACAGGATTAATCTCTAGAGAGTATTTTGTTGCAAACTCATAATCACGATCATCATGAGCAGGTACTGCCATAACAGCACCAGAACCGTAATCCATTAAAACAAAGTTTGCAATCCAAACAGGAATTTTCTTACCAGTCAATGGATGTACTACATTAAGATCAAGTGAAAGGCCAGCTTTCTCTTTTTGACGATCGATGTTTGAAGCATTAATCATCGCTTCAATTTCAGCAATTTTTTCATCGCTTAAAAGCTTGTTTTCAATCATGTATGAAACAATTTTATGCTCAGGTGCCAGTGCCGTATAACTTACACCGTAAATAGTATCAGGTCTTGTAGTAAATACGTCAAAACTATCAAACGCACCGCCAAGTTTTGCTTTTGATTCATCATCAAAGAAAAGATCAAACGCTAAACCGTTTGATTTTCCAATCCAGTTCTCTTGCATAGTAAGAACTTGTTTCGGCCAACCACCTTCAAGTTTTTTCAGATCAGCTAAAAGTTCATCAGCATATGCAGTAATTTTGAAGTAGTACTGATTCATATCTTTTTTAACGATCGGTGTGTCACATCTCCAACAACAACCGTCTACTACTTGTTCATTTGCTAAAACTGTTTGATCATGAGGACACCAGTTTAGCATCCCTTTTTCACGGTAGAGCAAACCTTTTTCATACATATCGATAATGAACGCTTGTTCAAACTTCGTATAAAGTTCGTCAGACGTTGCCAGTTCTCTTTTTTTAGAGAATGAAAAACCAAGAGAATAAAACTCGTTTTTCATATAATCGATATTGTCGTATGTCCATGTTTTTGGATTTGCATTGTTTTTAATTGCAGCATTTTCAGCCGGCATACCGAAACTGTCAAATCCGATTGGGTGAAGAACATTTTTACCTTGTTGTCTGTGGTATCTTGCAAATGCATCACTGATAGAGTAATTTCTCACATGCCCCATATGCAGTCTTCCACTCGGGAAAGGGAACATCGAAAGAATATATTTTTTCTCTTTTGTGAAATCTTCACTAGGCTCAAAACTATCATTTTCTCTCCAATAGTTCTGCCATTTTTGCTCAATATTTTTAGCGTTGTACTCCAATTAAAATTCTCCTAATACTCTTCTTGTGTTTTGGAACTCTCGATATATACAAGTCCCATAGAAAATACGTTTGCTATTAATGCACCGATAGAAAGCGCGATTGCCCATGAATCGTTACCTACAATTACCAAAAAGATAAATGCTGGAATAAGGTGCAAATCTGCCACTAATGAAGATGCAAGAAGTTCAGCTGAAAGTAAATTTCTTACACCAATTTTTAAAATTGTCGAGACAAGATTTAAACTTGCCGCAATAAACAGTGAAACTGCAGTGTTTTCATATAAAAATCCTGCAATTGACGTCAAACTCATTAAT
>JBFEUD010000140.1:0-3878 GCA_041547625.1 Sulfurimonas sp. | reverse complement strand
TTGAAGATAACCGCGATTTTAAAGAGGAAAATGCAAAACGTTTTTTAATTCAGGAATGGTTGGAAGAATTAAATTTTTTAACTCCTGAAAAACTGGCTTTTTTTGAAGATTTAGAACAAAGGATATTGATCAATACCCAAAATCTGTTTTACTTTTTAAAGCGGGAAGAGTATTTAGAGATACTTCCATTATATACGTCTTTACTCAATATTTATAAGTTAACATTGATGATGAATAATGCAGTAACGATAGAGTTTGCAAATAAAGTTATCGAAGATATGAAACTTGACACATTGACAC
This sequence comes from Sulfurimonas sp., assembly GCA_041547625.1. GTDB lineage: Bacteria > Campylobacterota > Campylobacteria > Campylobacterales > Sulfurimonadaceae > Sulfurimonas. Next base: position 3,578 of record JBFEUD010000140.1, on the reverse strand, counting down.
AGCTTTTTAGAAAAGATCTTTTTGAAGAGATATTACAAAAAGAGATAGCGTTAATTCAGAGAAATCACAATTACAGTATGAGTATTGTTTATATAGACTTGGATAACTTTAAAAATATTAATGACACTTTTGGTCACTATAGTGGAGACAAAGTGATCGAAAAGATTGGTGAAGTTATAAGAACAAATATCCGTGTTTCAGATTTTGGTTTTAGAATCGGTGGCGATGAATTTGCAGTCATTCTAAAGGATGCAAATAAAGAAGAAGCAAAAATAGTAAGTGAAAAGATTAAAGCCGAATTTTCTTCATATCAATTTGTATTTAATGATGAAGTGACTTTTAGCGTTGGTATGAGTATTGGTGTTGAAGAAGTAAGTTACAAGGAAAATTTAGAGATGAAAACAATTTTAGAAAGTGTCGATTGGAAACTTTACGAGGCAAAAAAAAGGGGAAAAAATCAGATTTGTTTGTAAATAAAACGGGAGATTCCCGTTTTATTCATAAAAAGTAGCAAATTCTTCCAAGGCTATTCTATCCGTTTTAAAACTATTTATAGGTGCATCCGTATCTTCATATCCTAACGCTATGGCGCAAAGCAGGATTTTATCCTGATCAATATCTAACTCTTTTTTAACAATAGACGGAAATTCTGCTAATGAAGCCATGGGACAAGTGCCTATTCCTAATTCTGTAGCGGCTAATAAAATAGATTGTAAAAACATTCCATAATCTAAAAAAGAGCCTTTTTCCAAGAAAGAGTCCATAAAAAAATATAGGACCGTAGGAGCTCCAAAAGCTTTGTAGTTTTCTCTCCACTGATGGGTCTGTTGTTCTTTGTCCTCTTTATGAATGCTCAAGGTCTTATACAGTAAAAGTCCCATCTCTTTACGTCTGCTTTTATAGGGGTCTTTCCATTCAAGAGGGTAGTATTGATAATCCATGTTTTCTTTTGTGTTGTTGTCGAAAGCTTCTAATATTTTTTGTTCAACTTCTGTTTTTTTAGCTCCGCTAACAACAGCTACCTGAAAGGGCTGCATATTTACACCAGAAGGAGCCATTTTTGCAGCTTCTAAAATAGTTATTATTTTTTCTTTGTCAACTTCTGTATCTAAAAATGCTCTAACAGACTTTCTTTGTTTTAATAGATCAAATATATTCATGACTTCTCCAAATATTATTGAATTGTAAAGAGTTATTATAGCTTGAACATAGCATTAAAGATAAATGATTTGAAAAGTGTAAGAAGAGAAATAAACCGCACTCACAAAAGAGTACGGTGAAGGGGAAAAAATTAGATTTGTTTGTAAATAAAACAGGATTTCCCGTTTTATTTTCTTACATCATTCCCGGCATACCCATTTGTGGAGGCATTCCCGCATTTACGTCAGGACCTGCTACTTCCTCTTTTGGAATTTCAAAGATAGCTGCTTCAGTTGTAAGAAGTAATGAAGCTGCCGAAGTTGCGTTTGTTAAAGCAACTCTTTCAACTTTTAGTGGATCGATGATCCCAGCTTCAAACATATCTACATACTCACCAGTAGCAGCATTGAAGCCTAGGTTCTCATTCTCAGCATTTTCGATAGTGTTTACAACAACACCGGCATCGTAACCAGCATTGATAGAGATCTGTTTTACTGGAGCTTTTACAGCTCTTAAGATGATCTCTGCACCGATTTTTTGGTCACCTTCAAGATCAAGGTTTACTTTTGCAGCAGCACGAACTAGAGCAGCTCCACCACCGATTACAATACCTTCTTCAACAGCAGCTTTTGTAGCAGAAAGAGCATCATCAACTCTGTCTTTTTTCTCTTTCATTTCAGTTTCAGTTGCAGCACCAACTTTGATAACTGCTACACCGCCTGCAAGTTTTGCAAGACGCTCTTGAAGTTTCTCTTTATCGTATTCACTTGTAGTGTTTCCGATAAGTGTTCTGATCTCAGTAATTCTAGCAGCAACTGCTTCTTGGCTTCCGGCACCGTTTACGATTACCGTATTGTCTTTGTCAATTACTACACGTGCAGCTTGACCAAGCATTTGGATATTTGCACCTTCAAGTGTATGACCAGTTTCTTCAGAAATTACAGTACCCGCTGTAAGGATAGCGATGTCTTGAAGCATAGCTTTTCTTCTATCACCAAAACCTGGAGCTTTTACAGCAGAGATGTTAAGAACACCGCGAAGTTTGTTTACAACTAAAGTTGAAAGTGCTTCACCCTCTACATCCTCAGCGATGATAAGAAGTGGACGAGACGTTTTTTGAACTTGCTCTAAAACTGGTAAAAGGTCTTTTAGAGATGTGATCTTGCTATCTGCCAGTAAGATCCAAGGGTTTTCGATCTCAGCAGTCATTTTTTCAGTATTTGTAATGAAGTACGGTGAAAGGTAACCGCGGTCAAACTGCATACCTTCAACAACGTCTAACTCATCTACAATACCTTTAGCTTCCTCAACAGTGATAACACCGTCTTGTCCAACTTTCTCCATAGCTTCAGCGATCATGTCACCGATCTCTTTATCAGAGTTAGCAGAGATTGTAGCAACTTGAGCGATCTCGCTTTTGTCGTTAATAACTTTTGAGCTTTCTTTTAGTTTCTCTAAAATAGCTGCACAAGCTTTGTCCATACCACGTTTGATCTCAACAGGATTTGCACCTGCAGTAACGTTTCTAAGACCTTCTCTAAAGATAGAGTTTGCTAAAACTGTTGCCGTTGTAGTACCGTCACCAGCTTCGTCAGCTGTATTACTCGCTACCTCTTTTACAAGTTGAGCACCCATATCTTCCAGTTTGTCTTTTAATTCAACTTCACGTGCAACAGATACACCGTCTTTTGTGATTACCGGGCTACCGTAAGATTTTTGAATAAGTACGTTACGACCGCGTGGTCCCATAGTTACTTTTACTGCATCTGTTAGTTTCTCTACACCGCGAGCTAAAGCATTACGTGCATTATCTGAAAAAATTATCTCTTTTGACATTTTTGCTCCTTTTTAAATATGTATTATTGTTTGAAAATTTATGAAATTACACCAAGAACATCTGCGATTTCTAAAACGATGTATTCTTGACCTTCTAAAGCTAGACCAGTACCTGAGTATTTTCCAAATACAACAGTATCTCCTGCTTTAACATTTTTTACTTCTTCGCTAACCGCAATTACTTCGGCGCGATTTGGTTTTTCTTTTGCGTTATCAGGTATAATGATACCGCTAGCTGTAGTGTTAGACTCTTCTACACTTTTTACAAGAATTCTTTCACCTAGTGGTTTGAAATTCATAATAACCTCCTGAATAATTTAAAAATAATGTTGTTTTTACGAAGTAGGATTTTACAAAAAAATCGTAACAATGTCAACATACCTTTAGTCTAAGTGACTAAGGTTTATTTAGTTGTTTTTTGTAGTTTGATTTGTTTTTTTAAGATAAATTTGAAAAAATTCAAAATTTCTTTTTACTTTTAGAAAACTCTAAGAAGAAGTTGCTTATAATTTCGGCCTCTAAGATGTCAAGGTAGCTCAGCTGGTTAGAGCGCTGGTCTCATAAGCCGGAGGTCGAGAGTTCAAGTCTCTCTCTTGACACCA
>JBFEUD010000139.1:0-4000 GCA_041547625.1 Sulfurimonas sp. | reverse complement strand
GAACAAAAACAGTTAAACGCCTTAGCCTCATGTAAAAGTTGCAGAGCCATCGCTGTATGAAAACGGACATTTTGGCTTTGATAGACAACCTGGGAGTAGCCGATACCGAAAAGTTCCAAAATACCAAGTATCTCTTCATCTTTTCCCTCTATGTTTCTCTCTTTATCCATGTCTTCTATGCGAACGATTAAATCTTCACCTCTCTGCTTTGAGACAATATAGTTAAACAGGGCAATCCTTAAATCACCAATGTTCATATCGCGAGTAGGGCTGGATGCGAATCTTAGCATTTCTATTCCTGCATAATGTAATTTTTGAATTCTATCAAGTTTTAGCTAAGGAAGTTCTTTGTTTAAAAAGCGATGAGATCGGGGGAAATTGAGCTATAAGCTCCGATTTGATAGAATTCAATTCATAATACGAGTTTTAAAATTAAAGGTTTAGTAATAATGAGCGAGCACAAAGATTTTTTACGTACAATAGTTGAAAAAGACCTAAAAACAGGCAAATACAAAAATATTATAACAAGATTTCCTCCTGAGCCAAATGGCTTTCCTCATATTGGACACGCTAAATCCATAGCTATTAATTTCGGTATTGCACGCGATTATAACGGTTACTGTAACCTTAGAATGGACGATACAAACCCGACTACCGAAGATACAAAGTATGTTGATGCACTTAAAGATGCCGTTGAGTGGCTTGGGTTTGAGTGGAAGGATGGCGTACGCTACACATCTGATTATTTCGACAAACTTTACGAATACGCTATTGAGCTTGTTAAAATGGGTAAAGCTTATGTTGACAGCTTGGATGAAGAGACTATGCGCGAATACCGCGGTACTGTAACAGAAGCGGGAAAAAGAAGCAAATTTGCCCAAAGAAGCGTAGAAGAAAACCTGGACCTTTTAGAGAGAATGAAAAACGGCGAGTTTAAAGATGGTGAACATGTCCTTCGTGCCAAGATCGATATGTCCGCGGCAAATATGAAAATGCGTGATCCTCTTTTATACCGTATACGTCATGCACACCACTATAGAGCAGGGGACAAGTGGGCAATCTACCCTATGTATGACTTTGGACACTGTCTCTCTGACTATATCGAAGGTGTGACTCACTCTATCTGTACGTTAGAGTTTGAAAACAACCGTGATATCTACGACTGGGTGCTAGACACGCTTGGACTTCAACCGCCGCGCCCTTATCAGCATGAGTTTGCAAGATTAGGCATCAACTATACCGTTATGAGCAAAAGAAAGCTTCTTGAGTTGGTAAATGAAAAAAAAGTAAACGGATGGGATGACCCTCGTATGCCTACTATCGCAGGGTTTAGAAGAAGAGGTTATACACCTGAATCTATTTTAAACTTCTGTGATCAGATCGGTATAGCAAAAGCAAACTCCACAGTTGATGTCTCACAGCTTGAGTTCTGTATCAGAGATGATCTAAACACAAAAGTACCGCGTGTTATGTGTGTGCTTGACCCATTAAAGGTAACGATTGAAAATTATGAAGGCAGCGAAGAACTTGATGCCTCATACTACCCTGATGATGTACCTAAAGAGGGATCAAGAAAGATACCTTTCTCAAAAGAAATTTATATTGAGCGTGATGACTTTATGGAGAATCCTCCACAAGGTTACTTTCGTCTTACCCCTGAGCAGCCTGTACGTCTTAAACACGCTTATATTATCACATGTAAAGAAGTTATAAAAGATGCAAATGGCAATATTACAGAAATAATAGCCGAGTATAATCCAGAGTCCAAAAGCGGACAAGATACAAGCGGTATAAAAGTCAAAAGTGCTATCCAGTGGGTAGATGCGAACAGATCAAAAACAGTTGAAGTAAGACTTTATGACAGATTATACTCTAGCGAATCTCCGGAAGGATTAGAGGATTTAAACCCAGACTCTTTAAAAGTCATCAAAAATGCTTTAATTGAACCTGCTGTGATAACTGAAAAGCCTGATGAGAGATTCCAGTTTGAAAGACAAGGGTATTTTTACGCTGATCCAATAGACTATACAGACGCAAAACCGGTGTTTAATAAAATAGTAGGCCTTAAAGACTCTTATACTAAAAAAGAAAAAGCTCCAAGAGATGAACGTAAGCCTCAAGTTAAAAAAGTACAAGTTGACGGTGAAGCAGAGCCTATGAGTGAAGCAGAGCAGGCTCTGTTTGACAAATACACGACTGAACTTCAACTAAACAGTATGGTTGCTGATATCTTAGCTAGAGATGAGAAGCTATCTTCTTTTTATGCTGAAGCATTATCAGCTAACAACTCACCTGTAACTATAGCAAACCTAGTAGCAAATGAGGTTGCAAGAGAGTTAAAAGAAAAAGAAGTGCACGATCTTCAATTTAATGCATCTGATGTAGCTAAACTTGTGCAAATGCTAGATGATGGCACCATCTCAAATAAAATAGCTAAAGAGGTTTTTGAAGAGATGGCGAAATCTGGAGAAAATCCAGCACAGATAGTAAATAGAAAAGGACTTGTTCAGATAAGTGATCCTGGCGTAATTGAGCCTATAATTGATGAGATAATTGCAAAAAATCCGGACAATGTAGAAAAGTTTAGAGCAGGGAACACCAATCTGCTTGGTTTTTTTGTAGGGCAGGTACTAAAAGCTACGGGCGGTAAAGCAAATCCAAAAGTGGTGAATGAACTTGTTGCGCAAAAGTTAAAATAATGATTGTTTTTAGTTGATGAAGTGGTGACCCCGAGGAGAATCGAACTCCTGTAACATGGATGAAAACCATGGATCCTGACCGCTAGACGACGGGGCCACTTGTCAGTCTTGTTTACTGAGCCGAAATTATATTGATTTATTTCTTAATAAAATATAAAATCTATCTAACTCAGCAAACAAAAGATATTTAATCGTAAAAATTGCGCAAAGCTCTTATTATTACAGCGTTTTTAGAGATGCTTTCAGCTTTTGCATTGTCATTTACTATTTCATATAGGTCTAATGGAAGTGAAATAGAGAATGTTTTAGTCTCGATTTTCTTCTTTTTATTTATCATAGCTACAACATTTGACAATAGTTCAATTATCTTTTTGGTATCTATTGGCTTTTGTATAAAACTATTTACTCCTACTTCAATAGACTCTGATATCTTTTCAATATCGTTGCTAGCCGAGATTACGATAATGATCTGGTTTGGATTTATTTCACGGATTTTGCGTGAAAGCTCAATTCCGTCCATCTCAGCCATTATAATATCTACGAAAACTATATCAGGAGCTGACTTTGAGTAAATTTCAAGAGCCTCTTTTCCATTAAAACACGACTTTACGTCAGCAAAAAAGTTCTTAAAAGTAGAGCTAAGGAGCTCATTGGCAACTTTTTCATCCTCTACAACCATTGCTGTTAATTTTTTTGTTTCTTCCGTCAACTGAACCAAATCTACATTAGACATACAAATATCCTTCATTAAAATATGCAGAATTATATCAGATATTTGGGCAACAAATCAAACAGTTTATAATTGAATTGCATTAAAACATAACTAAAAAGCACAAAGTAGGGTGCTGTTAATCATATTTTTTGAATTTTTCCAGCCACTCTAAATCAGAATCTTTAGATGACTCTTTTTGCTTCAGGAGAGAGTCAATGATACTTATAAGTGTAGCTTCATCCATAAACTCGAGTAGCTCAGGATTTATTGAAGTATAATGAACCCCTTCATAGCTGTTAAGTAAATTTTGAATATCTTGTATTAACTTTTCTTTTCTGCTCATCTGCTTATTCTCTTGATTGTGATTTTTATGCTTAACTATTTGTAGAAGTTTATAGAAATGATTCTGTGGTCTTGATTATATTAAGAATAATATATTGGTTAACATAATGTAAATTCTCTTGAAAACAAACTAGCTTTATTTATAGTAGCTAAACTTTATTTTTCTATAGCATCCCTTTTTCTTTTATACTCTTCATCATCAATTTCACCATTTGCATATTTTCTATCAAGTATATCTTTAGCGGAT
>JBFEUD010000138.1:0-4021 GCA_041547625.1 Sulfurimonas sp. | reverse complement strand
GAAGATGAGGCTCAAGGTGCTGATATCTTAATGGTAAAACCGGCACTAGCTTATCTTGATATCATCAGAGAGATTAAAGACAATACGACAAAACCGATGGCGGTATATAATGTAAGCGGTGAATATGCAATGTTAAAACATGCAGGAAATGCAGGACTGATTGACTATGATCGTGTAGTGATGGAGACGATGATTGCGTTTAAACGCGCAGGTGCTGATATTATTATTTCATATCATGCAAAAGAAGTAGCAAAACTTTTAAAAAAATAGTATAATTGACGCTTATTTAAAAATTTAGGACAGAAAATGAGACATTTTTTAACACTTAAAGACTTTAGTAAAGAAGAAATTTTAGAGATTATTGATCTGGGTCTTAGTATTAAAAAAAATCTAAAAAACGGTATTTACAATAAAGAATTAGAGCATAAAACTTTAGCGATGATCTTTGAAAAAAGTTCGACAAGAACAAGGGTGAGTTTTGAAACGGGAATGTTTCAACTTGGTGGACATGCACTCTTTTTATCAAATCGTGACATCCATTTAGGACGTGGCGAACCTGTAAAAGATACGGCTCGTGTTATCAGCAGAATGTGTGATATGGTAATGATTAGAACATTTGAGCATTCAATGATTGAAGAGTTTGCGAAATATTCACAAGTGCCTGTGATTAACGGCTTGACTGACTCTTATCATCCTGTACAGCTTTTAGCTGACTATATGACTATTATTGAATTCGGATTAGAGAAAGATTTAGTCGTTGCATATGTAGGTGATGGAAACAATATGACTCATTCATGGTTGATGCTTGCTGCAAAGCTAGGTTTTGAGCTTCGTATCGCGACACCAAAAGGATATGAAGTTGACAGTGATGTGTTAAAAGATGCAATGGAGATTGCAAAATCAAGCGGTGCCGTTATTAAAGTAAGCAATGATCCTAAAGAAGCAATTACTGGTGCGACAGTTGTAACAACTGACACTTGGGCATCGATGGGTCAAGAAGATGAGAAAGATGAGCGAATAAAAGCGTTTCAAGGATATATTGTAGACGGTCTTATGATGTGTTTAGCGAACAAAGATGCAAAGTTTCTACATTGTTTACCGGCATATCGCGGACAAGAAGTAAGTGAAGAGGTATTAGAAGAGCATAGTGATATTGTGTTTGCGGAAGCTGAAAACAGACTACATGCTCAAAAAGGACTTATGGTCTGGCTAGATCAACAAAGAGGATAAGCTATGCGATTTTTTCTAATTTTTTTACTGACGGTTACTTATAGTTTTGGTGCTAAAGTTGTTAAAGTAGATGAGAGATATCAAGACTCTGCTAAATGTCAAACATGTCATAAAAGAATTGTGAATGAATGGAGAAACTCTTGGCATGCAAAAAGTCATTTCCAGAATGATGAGTACTTTAGAAAAAGTATGGAGTATGTTAGTAGAAAAACGAGAAAAAGTCTCAATAGTGTAAACATTGAATGTGCTACGTGCCATAACCCTAGAATCAGTGTAACAAAAACGACGCAAGATCATGAGATAGCTGCTGTAATGGGGCTAGATAAAGGCAGTAAAATTGATAAAGCCGTAAATGATGATGCAATTAATGAAGGGATCAACTGTGTTGTTTGTCATAACGTCGACAAAATTCATGATGAATATGATGCGACAAAACGAGGAATGGACAGAGTAGAATGGACACCGTCTGGAACTATGACAGGTCCATACAGTGATGCAAAATCACCTTACCATAAAACTATCCATCATGACTTTATGGACAAAACACCAAACAGACTCTGTTTTGTTTGTCACGCAAACGATAGAAGTGTAAGAGGCCTTGTATTTACAAACATGGAAAAAGAGTACAAGGGTGAACAAGCATGTGTTGAATGCCATATGGGCCCACAAAAGAAAGATGTTGCAGCTACATTTAGTTTTAACGGCGAGAAAAAGATTAGAACAGTAAGAAACCATGGGTTTATGGGCGCTCACTCTGAATCTATGTGGGAAAATGCCCTATCGTTATCGATAGAGAATAAAAGCAGAGATATACTTGTAACTATTGCAAATCCGCAACCGCACAATATCCCAAGTGGATTTGGTGGAAGAGAACTTATTTTAGATGTTATTTATAAAGATAAGAAAGGTGAAGTGATCGATACTAAAACGATCTCGTTAACAACAAAATACGAAAGAAAAAGAGCAAAGCCTAGTACCCCTCATATGGGAAAAAGCCAATCAAAAGATATGAGTATACCTGCTAAAGGTAGTAAGACTCTCAAAATTGAGAAGGTAAGAGGTACAAAACGCGTAGATGTAAAACTAAGCTACAGATTGGTTAATGATGAGATTAGAGGACTTCTTAAATTAGAAGATCCAATCTGGAATAAAAAATTCCCTATTACACAAACTACTAAAAAGGTACTATAGATACTTTACCGTATCTTGTACCTGTAATCTTTTAATATACTTTTATTCTCCAACATTACTATTTATCTTCAAAAATCATACATATATTTGTTTATATACAATGTTATAATGTAGTTATGAAAAAAATATTACTTCTTGAAGATGATATGGCACTACATGAAACTATCAAAGATTTTTTAGAAGCATCAGGTTATGAAGTGATAAGCAGCTATGATGGTGATGATGCCAGAGATAAAACGTATGAAAATAGTTTTGATTTGCTTTTACTTGATGTGAATATTCCTAAACTAAATGGTTTTGAACTTTTAAATGAGATAAGGGATATGGAAAATCAAACACCTGCCATATTTATTACATCGCTCAATGGTATTGCAGATCTTGAAAACGGATATGATAGTGGATGTGATGATTATATAAAAAAGCCGTTTGCACTCAAAGAGTTACAATTAAGAGTTGAGGCAATTTTAAAAAGGGAGTTCTATCATACAAAAAGTGATGAAATTGTTCTACCAAACGGATGCAGTTTTGATACAAATAATGATAGTTTCAAACAAAACGGTACTTTAGTATCACTTGCAAATAAAGAGTTGCAACTCTTAAAACTTTTCTTACAACATAAAAATGAACTAGTGAGTCATGAAATGATTGAAAGCAGACTATGGGAATATGATGAGGAGATAAGTGAAAGTGCTGTCCGAACTTATATAAAGCATCTGCGCCAAATTTTAGGAAAGGATACGATTGTCAGTATTAAAAAATCTGGATATAAATTTATCCTCTAGTACTAAAAAAACACTTCGAAACTTTTTAGTACTCTATAGCTTTTTTACGTTAGTTATTACAGCTTTGGGAGTTTATCTTTATTATAGTTCGCAAAAAGAGATATATCACCAAGAGCAATTGGTTGCTTTAAATGATTATGCTAATGAATTGACTTCGAAACTAAAAGAGCTGCAAAGTGATACAACGAATGAACTGCTCTATCCTTGGGATACAAAGTTTAAGACAACACTTTATGATAAGGACTATAAGCTTTTATATTCAACGAAACAAAATCCCACACTTGATCTCAGTGACCTTCAAATGACGCAAAATATGATTGCACGCTATCTCAAAAACAGTGATGAGTATTATCTTGGAGCACAGTATATTATAGTTGAGATGATGGAAGAGAAAAGTTTTGAAACAAGTTTAGTACGATCTGTCAGTTTATGTGCAGGTATTTTTTTAGCATTTATGATGATAGTTGGGTACTTTTTACTTAGTCTGTTGCTCAAGCCTATGAAGGATACACTTTATTTACTTGATAGATTTATTAAAGATACAACGCATGAATTAAATACACCTGTGAGTACAATTTTGACAAATGTTGAACTTCTGCAAACACAAGAGCAAAATAAGTTTTCTCAAAAGGTAATTGGCAGAATTGAGATAGGAGCGAAAACACTTTCAAATATTTATGACGACCTTACTTTTTTAATACTCAAACATAAACTTGTATCACAAGATGAAAATATTTTTCTCAATGAACTGTTAGATGAGAGAATAGAGTACTTCAAAGCACAAGCAAATATGAAAAATATTGAAATCATCAGAAACT
>JBFEUD010000137.1:0-4022 GCA_041547625.1 Sulfurimonas sp. | reverse complement strand
TTGTAAAACAACACGAGCAAGTTTCAACGCTTTCGAGCGGTGAGACAGCTCTTTTTTCACTTCATCATCCAACTCACCCAAAGTTTTATCAAATCCCAGAGGTATAAACATCGGATCGTATCCAAAACCGCCTTCACCTCTTGCTTGTGTTAACGCTGTCCCATACATCCAGCCATGTACAGTTTTTTCTTTATCTTTAGTCACAATAGCAATTGCTGCAGTGTAGTGTGCAGGAGAGAATTCAACACCCTTAGCTTTAATATCATCTATTAATTTATACAGATTATCTTTGTCATTTGCATTTTCACCAGCATACCTTGCACTATAAATGCCAGGAGCACCGTCAAGAACATCCACACTGATACCACTATCATCTGCTATTACAATTACATCTTCATCATTTAACGCTTCATATACAGCTCTTGCTTTAATAAGCGCATTTTCTTTAAAAGTATCACCGTCTTCTACTATCTCAAACGGCTCAATTAAATCAGTATAAGGAACAACCTCGTAATCTTTACATAACTCTTTAATCTCTCTTACTTTTCCCTTATTGGATGTTGCTAGTACTAGTTTCAATTTTTTTCCTTATATTTATAATTAATAACTATAATTGCAGAATTATACAATAAAGGGGTCTTTAGAATGTTTAAAAAAGTTTTACCGCTTTCGTCGATCTTATTTTTAAGATTTTTAGGGTTATTTTTAGTTCTTCCTGTGCTATCAGTGTATGCACTTGATTTAGATGGTGCTACGCCGTTTTTAGTTGGTGTTATTGTTGGGGGATACGCTTTAACACAGGCAATTTTCCAAGTTCCGTTTGGTTCAATGAGTGATAAAATCGGTAGAAAACCAACTATTTTATTTGGTTTAATCATCTTTTTAATCGGTTCACTCATCTGTGCATATTCTACTGATATCTATATGTTAATGCTTGGACGTTTCTTACAAGGTGCTGGTGCTATCGGAGCTGTTGTAACGGCTATGATCGCTGACCTTGTAGAGGAGAAAACTCGCGGGCATGCTATGGCTATCATGGGTGGATTTATCGCTATGAGTTTTGCTGCTGCTATGGCACTGGGACCAGTTCTGGCATCAAGCTATGGAATTGATACAATCTTCTTCATCACTGCTGTTTTAGCAATTGTGTCTATTGTTATTCTTTTTACGAAAGTACCGACACCTCCGAAGATCAAACATATTTACCATAAAGATGCAAAAACTTCTGACATTTTAAAAGATCCAAATCTTCTTGGTATGATCATTATCAATGCAATGCAAAAAGGTCTAATGACTGCCGCATTCGTTATTATCCCTGTATTCTTAACGAAACCGGAATACGGCTTTAACTGGGAGAAAAGTGAGCTATGGATGGTTTATGTTCCTGCAATGATCGCAGGTATTTTAGCAATGGGACCTGCAGCTGTATTTGGTGAAAAAAGAAATATTCCAAAACAGATCTTTATGGTAAGTATTATCCTTTTTACTGCATCATTTTTAATGATGGGCTTTACATCTTCTAGTGCTGTTTTTGTAACAGCAGTTATTATGTTCTTTATTGCATTTAATATGATGGAACCTTTAGTACAATCTATGATCTCTAAATTTGCTAAAGTACACCAAAAAGGTGCGGCACTTGGTATCTCAAATTCAGCAGCTTATTTTATGACATTTATAGGCGGTACATTTGCAGGTCTTTACCTTGATGTAAGTTCTCGTGATACACTTGGTCTTACAATTGGTGCAATTGGTCTAATCTGGTTAGGCTTTACTGCAATTAAAATGAAAAATCCTATTAAATACTCTCATTTCATAACACCGGAAAATGAAATCGATTTTGATAAACTGAAAGCGTTAGAGAGTGAGCACATCGCTGAATGGTTTATCAACGAAACAGAAAAAGTTGTAGTTGTGAAATATCATCAAGAGCAACTTAGCGAAGATGATCTAAAAGCAAAAATCAGCTTGTAATCTTTAAACAGGGCAGAAACCTGCTCTGTTTATCTTTTATGTAACGTGTCTAAAAGATCGAATAGTTCTGCAGAAGCACTTTCAACCTCTCCAAACAGCCTCTTAACTTTCTCATTATCTAATTCCGGATCTTTTAACAACTCTATTGCTTCTTTTATATTATCATGAATCATACGATGTGGTTTATCCATTTTAACAAAGTTCTCACCTGATGTATATTTTTGTTTATCTTCTGTAGCATACCATTTTCCTAAATTACAAACAGTATGACTCTCAATTGAAGACTCAGGTACTTTATATTGGAAGATCGCATCGTATCCACTGTTTTTGAAAACAATATGATCTAGTTTAAATGCATTAAGAAGTAGTTCCTGTTCTATTAGAGTGTTTTCATCTTTAATACGTTGAGCATTCTCTACAAGATTTGTTAAAATGTTTTTAAATTGGTCAAGTTTTTCTTGTGACGAATTTGCATACTCTTGTATTTTTTCACTGTTTTCTTCCATTGTGACCGAATTTTGTTTCAGAATATTGATGTTTACTTCAACTTCCGCCGTCGCTTTTTGTGTACGTTCTGCAAGTTTTCTTACTTCATCTGCAACTACAGCGAAACCTCGTCCGTGTTCCCCAGCACGAGCCGCTTCAATGGCCGCATTTAATGCAAGTAGATTTGTTTGATCTGAGATATCTTTAATTAACGAAGTTACCATAGATATTTCATTTACATTATTGCTCAGTTGTTCCGACGATTCTCTTGTTTGTGCGGTCATTTGTGTGATATTAGCGATACTTTCAATTACTTTATCCGTCGTAACAGTTACATCTGTTATTACTTCCGATGTATCATCATTTAAAGCATTTACGCCTTTTATAGTTTCTACATTATTTTGTAAACTTTTTCTCAAATTATTTGAATTGTCTACAGAGCCTTTGATCATCTTATGAGCTAAATCAACATTCAGTTGACTTTTATCCATCAACTCTAATACCTCTTGCGCTTTATAATCAGCTTCTTTTGCTTTCATTTGTGCTTCTTCTGCGAGTTTCTCGACTTTATCGATAAAAGCGTTAAAACTTTTGCTAGCATGTCCTAGTTCATCATTACTATTTACCGGTAAACGTTTTGAAAAATCAGCATCACCTTGTGCTAGTTCACTCGCTACATCATCTAAATGTTTTATAGGGTCTGTAACAGATTTTTTAATAACTACTATTAAAAAAAGCAAAATTAAAATATCAATGACTAAAATAATGTACACTTGTCTAAGTAAAGAATCTCTAGATTGAGAAATCACTTTGTTAACGTTTGCTACACTGTCACCAATTAAAGCGTATGCAACTGTATCTCCTGAAAAATCTTTAATAGGTTTTGATATAACAAAATAGTTCTCGGTGATCGTAAACGGTTCATCTGCAGTAAAATCAACATTGTCCAGATCTGCAAGATATGCCGGATCAATATTTTTCTCTTTTACAGCAAGTGCATAATCCCCAACTTTTTTTGCATCTTTTAAAGAGCTTGCGACTGAAAGATACTCATTTTTCATCACTATTGCTATATCGTAACCATAGTTTTTCTTTGCAGAACGTACAATCGAGTTTAATCCTTGCATAAACTCTACAGAACCTAAATATTCTCCATCTTTTAATATTGGAGACAATCCACGTAGTACAAGCCCTGCACGCCCCAATTCTATTGCTACAAGAGGTTCTTGTTTTGCTTTTACACTTTTTATGGTTTTTCTAAAACCACTTAAGTCATCGCCATACTTTTGAACCTTCCATGAACGTAAAAAACTATGTAAATTTGCATCATGTATATGTACTTTGATGTTCTTATACTTTGTATTTTTTTTAAACTCTTTAGAGAAGTCTTCTAAACCTTGAATAGCTATTGTTCTATCATTACTTTCTAAAGCTTTAACAACGCTATAGTTTTGAGAAATATTGATAGCATTGGTAATTCCAATATCTTTTTTTGTATCTAGTGCCTCATCAAAAATAGTTATTAGCGCCTTTGATTCATTACTGTATACATCTTTTTCTAAATC
>JBFEUD010000136.1:0-4163 GCA_041547625.1 Sulfurimonas sp. | reverse complement strand
GACTAACTCCTTATATGCGAATTTATATTTTTTAGAGCAGTATTATTGCAATTAAAAAAATATTTTTATGCTACTTTAGTTACATAAGTATGCAAATGGTATAATTCCCTTAAAAGTTAGCAATTTTAGGAATTATTTTATGGAATTTAAGCTCGAAGCTACAAGCGGCAAAGCGCGTGCTGCAACTTTAAAAACAGCTCACTCTACGATCAAAACACCTGTATTTATGCCGGTAGGTACGGTTGGAAGTGTTAAATCTCTTGACGTACATGATGTTTTAGATATGTTAGGTGCTGAGATCATCCTTGCAAACACTTACCACATGTACTTACGCCCCGGAGATGAAACAGTAAACAAGATGGGCAAACTTCACGGTTTTACAAAGTACCCGAAAAGCTTCTTGACAGACAGCGGCGGTTTTCAGGCATTTTCACTTAGCGATATGTCTAAACCAAAAGAGGACGGTATTGAGTTCCGCTCACACATTGACGGCAGCAAGCACTTCTTTACGCCGAAAAAAGTTATAGATATCCAGTTAAATCTAGGCTCAGACATTATGATGATCTTAGATGACCTTGTAGCACTTCCTGCAACACAGGAGCGTATCGCTTTAAGTATTGAGCGTACTACGAAATGGGCAGAAGAGTCGATCGAGTATTTCCGTGCTAAACAAGCTGAGGGTGTCGGCGTTGATCAAAACATTTTTGCTATCATCCAAGGGGGAACTGACAAAGCATTCCGTACTAAAAGTGCCGAGGAGCTATGTGCCCTTCCTTATGACGGTTTTGCGATCGGCGGTCTTTCAGTCGGTGAAGCAAACCAAGATATGTACGACACAGTTGAGCACACTACTCAGTATATGCCAGAGGACAAACCGCGTTATCTTATGGGTGTTGGAACTCCTGAAGATCTGATCGAAAACATTGAACGCGGGATAGATATGTTTGACTGTGTTATGCCAACACGTAATGCAAGAAACGGTACACTGTTCACTTCATTTGGAAAGCTCAACATTAAAGGTGCAAAATATAAAGAAGATCCGGCTCCAATCGATCCTGAGTGTGAATGTCTGACATGTAAAACATACTCGCGTGCATATATCAACCATCTTTTCCGCTCACGTGAGATCAGTTATTTTAGACTGGCGACTATACACAATTTACACTATTATCTAAATCTCATGAGAGAAGTACGTGAAGCAATCTTAGAGGACCGTTTTGCAGAGTTTAAAATGGAATTTTATAAAAAAAGATCATAACTGAATGTTTTTTTAAGAATTTTATTTATTTTAAATAGATAAAATCATTTTATGAGAAACATCAATAAACCGATTTATTTAATTGCATTCACTGCAATAGCATTTTTTATACTTAATGAGTTATCGTCACTTTGGTTTGGGATCGAGAAAGAAAAACAAGCCATTTATCAAAAAGATCAAAACGTTTTAGAAAACTTGATGAAAGCTCAGTTGGAAAATGTCAGAATACTCTCTGACATTTTATCTACAAACGAATTTGTACTCAAAGGGTATAAAGAAGACAATCCAGAAATCATTAAAGAACACATCCTACCTATTTGGAATAAAGTACGTAATGAAAAATTAACATATGAAATCCACTTTTTTAAACCTCCCGCGGTTTCCTTTGTAAACTTCTCCAATTTCAGCTCTTTAGGAAAAAATTTATCAAGTGTTAGAACAGATATTCAATGGGTGACAACATCATTTCAACCAAGTACCCATTTGCTTATGTGTAAAACATACGCAGGTCTTCGCGCTACAAGCCCTATTTTTGATGAAGACGGGAAAATTCTCGGTGGATTATCTTTAGGGAAAAAAATAGACTGGATTCCAAACGTTTTAAAAGAGAATTCACAACATGATGCCTTTTTAGTTTACAACAAAAATGCAACAAACTCTTTGATGACAAAATACTATAACGACTTTATCAAAAACAAAGAGATTATCGGAGATTACATCTTAGCCGATCATACAATTCCTATCTCGGCAGACACGATTAAAGAAATCGACTTTTCCAAAAAAATTCAAAAGCTCAAAATCAATGGGAAGAGATACTATCTCAATATCTATCCTATAATCGATTTTAATGAGAATACAATGGGCTATGTAGGTACTTTAAATACACTGGATGCATTTTATAAAAAATATGAAATTGAATTCATGAAAAACTTTGTTCTTATCTTTACAACAGCTTTTATCATTTTTTACCTTACCCGAAGAAGAACTCTTAACGTCCTCAAAAAAATCAAGTTTATGGAGAGTCTAACAAATAAGATAAAAAGCAAAAAGTTCAAGGTTCTGCACAGAATTTCTTATAATGAAGAGGAGGATCACTCTTTAACACAACTTCAAAACAATATCCTTTCTATGGGCTTGGAGCTTGAAAAAAGTTATAACAGACTGCAAAAAGAAAACAGAGAAAAAGATGAACAACTTTTGACACAGCTCTATTATGACACTCTGACACAACTTCCAAACAGAAACAAGCTGTTTGAAGATCTTAATACTGATCCTCAAAGCTTTTTAGCCCTTCTTGACATCAAAAACTTCAAACAGATCAACGATGTTTTCGGTTTTGAGATCGGAAACTTAGTTTTACAGCAGGTAACACAAACGGCTCTCTCAGAAATCAATGAAAATGAGTACAGTCTTTACAGAATAGGAAGCGATAAGTTCATTATTAAAAACTATACCCATATTAGTAAAGACTCTTTTACCAAATTTATTCAGTATGTTATGCAGTTAATAGAGAACAATACGATCCAAACTGAAAATGACATTAGTATTTCTATCGAGATGTATGCAGGGATATGTTTTGATACTACAGATAAACTGGCAAAAGCGGAGATGGCTTTGACAAAAGCCAAAAACCAAAATAAAGAGTATATTATTTACAACCAAGACGATGAAGAGGAACATATACATACTCAAAATATCAATACAATCAGCAAAATTAAAACAGCTCTTGAGAATGACAATATTCTTGTCTATTTTCAGCGTATTGTAAATAAAGACCAAACATTTTGCAAATATGAAGCACTAGTAAGACTAAATGACAACGGAACGATTTTATCACCTTATCATTTCCTGGACATTGCACAAAAGACAAAGTATTATCCAAGTATAACCAAAGAGGTACTGAGACAAACTTTTGAAAAATTCAGAGATACAAACTGCCTCTTTTCAATTAACATTAGCGCAAGTGATATTTTAAACGAACATACAAAGAACTTCATTAAAGAGCAATTACATACTTGTACAAATGCAAACCATGCAGTCTTTGAGATCTTAGAGTCTGAAGAGATATACAGTTTACCGGAGATTGAAGAGTTCTTCCAAGAAATTAAACAACTTGGAGCAAGAATTGCAATCGATGACTTTGGAACAGGCTATTCAAACTTTTCATATCTTCTCAAAATCAATCCAGATTTTATTAAGATAGACGGTTCATTAATTAAAAATATCGATACAGATGAAAGAGCCCAAAAAGTTGTAAAATCAATTATTACATTTGCTAAAGAATCAAATATTACAACAGTTGCAGAGTTTGTCCATTCAGAAGAGGTATATCAAATTTGTAAAGCTTTAGGAATAGATGAATTCCAAGGGTATCTTTTTGCAGAACCCTCTCCAGATATTATACTGGAGTAACAGTTCCAAAAAGTTCTTCGGAATTATAAAGTGAATCAAAATTATTTACTTTATAACTTTGTGTCGGATCGAATAAGACAAGTTCAACATCACTTCCAACTTCAATTGCTGCGTTATCTGTTGTAAGTTTTAATAACGTTTGCATATCGATTATTCCACTTTTTACCAGTTTTGTATAGTAAAGCGGTAGTGTATCTGCTAATGCCGAACATCCGTATGCTGCATCATCAAATGCCACCTCTTTGTTTACAGGTGAGTTTGGCTGATGGAGTGTTGTAAGAGTATCAATCTCCCCTGCTTTTAATAGCTCTTGCAGTCTTAGCATATCCTCTTTGGATGCAAGTGGAGGATTTATTTTTGCTATCGTATTAAAATCCCTGCAAGACTCGTCACAACGCACTAAATGGTGGATAGAAACCTCACAAGAAACTTTTACACCCTCTTGTTTTGCTTCTGATATCAGCTCTATACTTCTTGGTGATGCGATAGATTT
>JBFEUD010000135.1:0-4327 GCA_041547625.1 Sulfurimonas sp. | reverse complement strand
ATAAGTTTCTTGCAAATGATCCAAAATATTTAGAGTATTTTATAGAATTAGACCCTTCAACTGATCTCTCTGCCGTAGTGCGACCGAGAACTACACCACTACTCAATGAGTTTACTGATGATGAAGGGAAAAAAAGAAGTATATGGACTACATTTAGCCGTGATCAGGTTGACCTCAATTATGCAAACTATAAAGTCCTTATCCGTATTTTAGATGTTCTGCTTTTTTATGTGGAAAAAGGCGCATCTCTTTTACGTTTGGATGCCATAGCATTTATCTGGAAAGAGATTGGTACTTCGTGTGTACATTTACCGCAAACACATTTTCTGATTCAGTTGATGCGACAGGTGATTCATGAAGTTGCTCCTGAAGTGTTGATTATTACAGAAACAAATGTACCTCATGATGAAAATATCTCTTATTTCGGTGAAGGGGATGATGAGGCACAAATGGTATATAACTTTGCTCTGCCTCCTTTACTTGCATTTTCAATTTTAAAAGGGGATTGTGTAAAACTCACGCAATGGGCAAAAACACTTGAACTTCCAAGCAATAAAGTGTGTTTTTTTAATTTTACAGCGAGTCATGACGGTGTTGGATTACGGGCTGTGAGTGAGATTCTTGATCAAGAGGAGATAGACTTTTTAGTCGAATCGTGTTTAGAACACGGTGGACTTGTATCTTATAGAGTAATGTGGGGGCATGAAGGGGAAGAACAGGCCCCATATGAGTTAAACAGCAGTTATATCGATATCTTAACACATCCGGATGCCGATCAGGCTTTACGTGCAAAGAGAATGATGCTTTCACAAGCAGTTACACTTACTATGCCAGGAGTCCCAGGAATATATTTTCACTCTTTAGTTGGATCACAAAGCTATTCTGAAGGTTCGAAAAAAACAAGGAGAAATAGAGCGATTAATAGAGAAAAACTCAATTTTGATAATATCAAAGAAGAACTGGCCGAAGAGAATGGATTACGTAATAATATTTTTAAAAGATATAAGCAGTTACTTTCAATACGTACCAATGAGAAGTCTTTTGATCCCTATTCGACCTTTGAAGTTTTAGATTTTCATTCGCAAATTTTTGCAATTAAACATTTTTCAAAAGAGAAAGATGAGTATATTATTTCACTTTATAATTTTTCAGATAGAAATATTGAACTTGATATATCATATTCGGCTGAAGACGAATTGTTAGATATTATTACACATAAAATGTATGATACAAAACAGTTTACTATAGAGCCTTTTGGAATATTATGGCTGAAGCAGACAAGTAATTAGCTTATTCTCCATAAGCTAAACTTGCAGCTCTTTCTTTATAAGATTGAAGTGGACCATCTAATGGGGAATGTGTATGCTGTGGTGCAGGGTTTGCTAAAAACTCTTCTAATTCAGCATGTCTGTTTTGTAAAATAGTTTCAAACTCCTCTTGAGTTGATGGCTGGTTGTCAATGAATTTATCAAGTAAAATATTACCGTTACCTATAAGGATAAGGTAGCTTTGATTTAAAAAATCAAGTAGTACGACACTGTTATTTTGATCAAGGCTTTTTTGAAAACGGATAGATATCTCATTTTTGAGATGATGCTCTACAGAAGGTGTCTGTTGAGGTTGTTCCTCTTGTTTAAATAACCAAGAATTATGTGTTTGTTTCACTTTTGATTGTTGGTTCGTCTGAATCTTGTTTTTAAGATAGAAAAGGATGAGAATTCCTATGATTAAAATTGCGATCACAATATAATAACTTGTTGAAAGGTTGTCACTTTTTTTTGTTGGTAATGTAGAAAGATCAGATGCTGTTGTTTGGCTAGTTGTTGTCGCACGTGCTTTCACTGCCGCTTCTTCAGTAAAGCGTAAACGTAATCCATAACCGTCAGATGTTTTTGATGCAATAAGCTTTACATAACTAGGTGTAATTGCAACAATCTGTGTGTAATCAAGTAGTGGTGTAATTGTCAATGATTTTAAATATTTTGAATTCACTTTTTTTATTTTTGAAGATTCTATAGATGCATCTTCAAGTTTTAAAATAGTTTTTGACTTTCCTTTGCTTTGTTTGATTGTACCAGTATAAGGAGTGTCAAAAGTGATCATTACATCAGCACGGTCAGTCCTTTCATAAATATTGTAACTAAGAATTTTGGAACCAAAAAGCGTGAGAGGAAGTAGAAATAATAAAAGAAATTTACTCATAGTTTCTCTTTTGAAAGATAGTATAAAACAGCAGAAGAGTCTAAAACTTCATTGATACGGATCGCAAGGTTTTTCTCATATACCATAACCTCGCCTTTACCTAAAATACGACCATTTACATATGCCTCAACACTTTCACCTGCCGGCTTTTTCAGATCAATGATAGAACCTTTTTCAAGTTTCAGGATATCTCTAAGAGAAATATCTGTTTCACCGAGGTCGGCGATAAACTCTACTTCCATATCAAGAATTCCGGAGTAGTCCATCCATGCTAAGTCGCTTTTTGGGTCGAAAATTTTATTAGACATCTAAATCCTTAAGTGCAATGGTAAGCTCATCATCTCCAACCTGAATAGTTTTAGCATTGTCATATGCAAGATCAAACTCTCCTATTTTTTCAAAGAAAGGAGTGTTAATTGAGTATGCAGAATCAGCTCTTTCCTCAGCAATCACTTTTGCACTACCGATAATTAAATTGGCAGTTTCTAAAGTCATATCTGTAAGTGTTTCTTCATCACTTTCATCCTCTTCAAGGAAAAGTTTTGAAACTCTTTGCATAAAACCTTCATCTGAAGCTATATAAGCTCTATATTTTTTTCCATTCAGAGCATCTAAGTCTATGTAAGCAATAAGTGTTCTCTTTTGTGTAATCCCGTCTTTTACGTTATGTTCTTCACCTATTTGGTGGATACAAAAATTTATTGCTGCTTCTTCAATACTATTTAACATTATTCCCCGCCATAATTTATTATTGCGTTGATTATACTTTATGCAAACACAAATCAAAATTAAATTCCCACAAAAGAGATTATATAATTGGGTATAATTGCATTTATGATTGAACTATTGACAATAGGGGCTGTAACAGGGCTTCTTTCAGGTTTTTTTGGTATCGGCGGGGGAACGATTTTAATCCCGTTGTTACTTATGCTTGGATTTGATACTAAAAGTGCGATCGGAATTTCCGTAGTGCAGATGGCGTTAGGATCTATATTTGGGAGTTATATAAACCATAAAAAGGGAACACTGGATGTCGCTATGATTACAATCATAGGAATCGGCGGTTTTGTCGGTGCATCCCTTAGCGGTTATATAACATCTCTATTTAGTAATAGAACTTTAGAGATATTTTTCCTATTATTTGCTACATTTGCACTTTTTAGACTTTTTATGCCGATTAAAGAGGATGCCGTAGAAAAGCAGGTAAGTAAAATATTGCTTTTTATCATCGGTGTTTTTATTGGAATGATGAGTATTACTATCGGTGTGGGCGGAAGTATTATTCTCATACCTATATTGGTAGGGTTTTTACATGTGGAATTAAAAAAAGCGATCTCGGCAGGATTGTTTTTTGTTGTATTCTCTTCTGTAGCAGGGCTTATTTCCCATTCAATAGAGGGACATATAGATTTTCAAAGCGGCATTATTGTAGGTATTGCATCACTTTTCGGTGTTTATACAGGAATATTTTTTAAAGACAGGGTACAAACAACATTACAAAAAAGGTTGTTGGTATTTTTTTATATAGTAGTAGTTATTTATTTGGCAAAGAGAGTATTGATTGATGGATAAAAAAGATGTTATTAAGATAACCGGTGCAAGGGAAAATAATCTTAAAAATATAGATTTAACAATCCCTAAAAATGAACTCATTGTTATGACGGGACTTAGTGGTAGTGGAAAGTCGACACTCGCTTTTGATACGCTTTATGCAGAAGGGCAACGCCGTTATATGGAATCATTGTCTTCATATGCAAGACAGTTCTTAGATAGGGTGGGAAAACCTGATGTAGACAAAATTGAGGGTTTAACTCCCGCTATCGCTATCGATCAAAAAACGACATCGAAAAATCCACGTTCTACTGTAGGAACGATTACTGAAATATACGATTATTTCAGACTTCTCTTTGCTCGTGTAGGTGTGCAGCACTGTCATAAGTGCGGTAAAGAGATCTCTCAAATGTCAGCTTCGGATATTATTGCCGAGGTTGCAAAACTGCCAGAGGGTGCAAAGCTGGTACTCCTCGCACCGCTTGTCCGTGAAAACAAAGGTTCTTATGCAGATCTGATCCAGTCTCTTGTACATAAAGGGTATGTCCGTGCAATGATAGACGGTGTTATGGTT
>JBFEUD010000134.1:0-4395 GCA_041547625.1 Sulfurimonas sp. | reverse complement strand
TTAGACTTGTGGTTAGTATTAGAATTATAATCTAAATGTAACTCAAAAGGTATATTATTTTCTTTCAGAAACGGACAAAAAGACCTTGCTACTTCTCCTAAAACATCTGCCTCTCTCAAAAGACGGTACCTATAATCATACATCTTATGAAGTTTTATTTTTGAAATCAATACATGTCCACCACTTTTGTCTGCATACAAAACAATAGCAGCAACAAAATTAGTTTTTAACAAACGGTTTTGTGAATCAACTCCAATGAAAACAGCTAACGGCTTTCCTCTCCTTTTCCACTTTTCTCTAAAATTTAAAATAAACATTCAAAATTAAACTTTTAAATATTGCATTCTTTAGATAACTGTCGTTTCCATCTTTTTTAGATATGTCACCATATCCTCAAATTCCTCACCTAGTTCAGAGCGTATATTATTTATATGGGTATCAATAAATGCCGGTGTATATTCAACCTGAGAGAGTGGTACAAGAGTCTCAAATGTTATTCCCAACTGATCAAAACAGTAATTAAAATCTCTGATCTCTTCTTGGTTGGAAATGTCGATAGCATGAGTAATTGCCTGGATATTAATTCTCATCACCAAAAGCTGCATCTCTTGCTCTGATAAACTCTCAAGTGCACTTGCCAAACCGTTGATTATGTAATCGTATATTACACGGGAAAGTACAATCTGTCTTTTAGTTTTTAATGTCAATTCTTCCATAAAATCACTTTATTGTTAAAATCTGCCAGTAATTTCGTTATACATATCGAGTGCGTAACGATCACTCAGTCCTGCAATATAATCAGCTATAATACGGTGTTTTTTTCTATCCTGCAATTGCTCATAATAAAACTTCGGCAGCATTTTTGGCTCTTCCATAAGCCCTTTGTAAAGACCTTTAATTGCCTGAGAACCTGCATACATCTTGCGAACAATATCTTTATGCTGGTACATTTTTACAAACAGAAGCTTCTTAAGCTTTTTGAGCTTTGTTTCAAGCTCTTTTTCATAACCTATAGGGAACTCTTCTTTATCAGCTACCCTTTGCTGTGAATACGCAAGAAGTGAATACACAAGATGGTTGATCATGTGTGAACTAAATCTATAACGAAACATTTCGTCATTCTCACTTCCGACACCTTCAGCTTCTACCTTGGCAAGTACTTCTTGCACCAGTTCACTCTCTTTTAGATCATCAAACGAGATAAGTCCTGAATGAACTCCGTCATCGATATCGTGACTTATGTACGCGATTTCATCTGCACGATCAACGACCATCGCTTCATACGTAGGATGTTTTTCAAGATCAAAATATTTATCTACAACATCTGGAATAAAAGATTTTCTGTAAGGATAAGAGTGTTTTAAAATCCCCTCTAGAGTAGCAAAAGTTAAATTCAACCCGTCAAAGTCTTTATAACGTTTCTCTAACTTAGTAACAACACGAAAGCTTTGAAAGTTATGCTCAAAACCATTGCTAAAACCGTCAGCTTTTAAACACTCATCTAGAGTATCTCCGCCGACATGTCCAAAAGGGGTATGTCCGAGATCATGTGAAAGAGCTATTGCTTCTGCTAGGGATTCATTGAGTCCAAGTTCGGAGGTGATTGATCGGGCAATTTGTGAAACCTCGATCGAGTGGGTAAGGCGGGTGCGGAAAAAATCACCTTCGTGATTTAAAAACACCTGCGTTTTATATTCCAGTTTTCTAAAACTGCCAGAGTGGATAATTCTATCCCTGTCTCTAGCATATGGATTTCTAAAATCTTTGTCGATCTTATAAAATCTGTCTGTAAGTTCCATTACGCTTTTTTAATAAACTCTGTTTTTAAGAAGATTTTTGTTCCGTTTACACGCCCTTCGATGTGTGTAGGATCGTTAGGAGCAAGAGCAATTCTTGTAACCGTTGTACCGCGTTTAGCAGTGAAACCGGCACCTTTTACCTCTAAATCTTTCATAATTACTACACTATCTCCGGCTTGTAATTCAACACCGTTACAGTCTTTGTAAACTAACTTGTTAGCTTCAGCATTGATCGCTTGATCTGCTAACTTTTGTTCATCCTCTTCAAGGTACATCATATCGATCATATCTTGGCGTCCAAGTTTGTTCAGTAAAATGTAGCTCATAATTTTAACAGCAGGTGTTTCACTCCACATAGAGTCGTTTAAACAGTTAAAGTGGTTATCATCAAGATCACCGCTTTCAATTTGTCCTTTACAGTTTCCACAAACATATACGCTTTGCTCTTCACTACCGTCACTAACTGGTAATTCCATTAACGTTACATCTTCACTGCTTCCACATAATTCACATACTTCGCTTCTTGCCATATTTTTTATTCTCCCGTCTTATCAAATTCTATATCTTTATTCGATACTTTTTTATCTTCACTAACTTTGTGAAATGCCTTATCAGCTTTTTCTTCACTGTATTCCCTACATTCTTTAGGGATTTCACCACTTTGTGTATTGATATTGTCACACATTGTACCTGTTACTTTAAAGTACGAACAACCGCTAAAAAACAGTAATGCTAAAAGAAGTAATTTAATCATTATTTTTCCTATTTATTTTTCACAATGAGATCAAGATATTTTTTCGGAGTTGCAACTTTCATAGCTTCAGCTAACCATCTGATCTGAAAGTATGCTGCACCGCTGTCTCTTAACGTAAAGTAGTTTTTTAAACTTCTTAAATTAAATGTAACAACCATATCCACTTTCACGTTGTCTGAAATGATATGCTTAAATGCATCCCCAACATTACGCTTTTTCTTTCCGGCTTCTAACGCCTCATAAAGCTTCCCAGCATCACCGCTAAACTCTTCAATAAAACCTAAAGAGCTTTTTGCAACAGCGATTGAAAGAAAATCTTCCACTTTTTTTGACTGCAACAATAACTTGTCGTACATTGCTCCTATCTCTAAGCGGTTGTAATCCTCATCTGCTGTAACAAACATATCGTAAGAGAGAACTTTTTGGATAAAAAACTCTTTATCTCCACCGTAAAGTGAAGCTACAAAAGCGTTGATAATACTACTCATCGTATAACGAGTACTTCTTACACTAATAGCTTGCAGTCTGTGTCTTGCATGTTCTTGCAGTACACCGCGACTTGTCCCTCTTACAAGAAATGAAAGATTGGCATGTTCAAGAATAGAATGGTGAAAATAGGTCCACGCCAAATCATCAAGTAACGCAGAATCTTCAATTGAATTGAGCTCGCTCTTCATAGACTCATCAGGTAATATGTTACGGATAGATTTAATAACCTCATTTTCACTGTTTTCAAAGCTATCATAACATGTACGAGCTGCCGCTTCTGCAACGCCGATACCTGTATCTTGAAGGAGTACAACCTCTGGTCTTGTGTATTTTATGCCGTAAATTTCTTCCATCTTTCACATCCTAAACATGACAATAATATATTTTACTATAAATAAACTTATTTATCCTTGTGAAAGCTCAATCACGGAGTCAAGAGCACTTTGCAATAGATCTATATTCAGTCCCTGATCTAGAAGAAGTTGTTGCATTTTTTTAGGAATGGTAGGGGTTACTTTTCCATCAAGCCCAACAAGATGAAAGATAACATAGTTTGCCAAAGCAAGATCATACACTTCTATCGGAGCATACTCAGGATTATCGCTAAATCGTACCGAATCGATAATATCTTTATCAAGATTCCAAAAACTCAAGATATTACTACTGACTCTTGCTGTTGTCGTATGCATCACTTTTTGTTCTGCATACTCTAAGGAGTAGTGTTCTAAAATCATTTTAAACACTTTGTCTTTTTTCTTTCTTTTGAGCTCTTTTGCGATCAACAACTGCCCTAAATTACCAAGTATAGTAGCCGTTGAAAGAGTAGCCAAAGCTGATATGGAAACCTTTGAATACCATAGCAACATCAAAAGATAACGCTTTGTAGCTACATCTGAAAACTCTTTATATGAAATTCCATAGGCTTCTAAGTCGCTAAAGTCAAAGTATTGATGTAGCTGTTTTAAAACAATGGCATTAAGATATTTATTCCCAAGTAATGACACTGCTTTGTCTATGGTCTTAATCTCAGGCAAGTTATAAAGAGGGTTTTTTACCTCTTGCATCACAATCCCTGCAATCACAGGATCTTGTTTAACTGCTTGTATAAGATCTTTGATCGAAGCTTCATTACTATTGCAAATGCCCTGTATCCTGCGAATAGAATCTGGAAATGCTTGTAGTCCGAGGACAAAGTTTTCAATCTCTTTATTCGCAATAACAAATTTTCTGTCGCTAAAATGGGATTCTGTAATCGTAATTAGTTCACGTCGTAATTCATCAGGACGAAGAGGGTATGTAACAAAATGATATACTCCCCCCTGAATCATCAACTTTTTACGTAAAGTACTATTC
>JBFEUD010000133.1:0-4396 GCA_041547625.1 Sulfurimonas sp. | reverse complement strand
GGAATTTTTCTCTGAAGATATTGGTGATGTTTGGATATTTATCACAGTAGCTATGCTAAGTATTTTTATACTTGGATTTTTTATAGACTTTATCGAGATCAGTTTTATAATTGTGCCTATTTTGGTACCTGTAATGAACGCTTTTGGAATAGATCCTATCTGGTTTGCGATCTTAATAGCACTTAATCTTCAGGCATCGTTTTTAACTCCTCCGTTTGGACTGAGTCTTTTCTTTTTAAAAGGTGCAGCAAAAGATACAATCACTACAATGCAGATCTATAAAGGGGTTATCCCTTTTATCATTCTTCAGGTAGTTGCATTAGCTCTGGTGATGCTGTTTCCTGATCTTGTTTTTGCATTTATTTAATTCATTTTCATAATAATATCTTCTAAAGAGTTTGCACACATCTGCATCCTCTTTGCAATCTCTTTGAGCTGTGCAAGCAGCTCTTTATGAATTAATACCTCTTTAAGATCTTTTTCATTGACAAGCTGCGCCATAGTTTGTGCATAAAGTGCAACTAGTTCATTGTAGGTATCCCGAACCCTTTGTGCATTTTCAGCTGTTTTTTCGGCATCACTTTTTACTGTTTTAAATCCGGCTGTCAGAAGTTTTGATTGCAACTGAATCTTTTCGATCAGAACTGCATAGTTTGCATTTAAGAGATGGATATCATATGCTTTGGCTTCAACTACAAAATGGGTGATACTTACTGCAATCCAGTCAAGCTGTGTAATAACTCTATAGATCGATTCTCTGTCTAAAGGAGTAATAAAGCTGCTTAGAAGTTCTTTCATGTTCTTTTCACGCATCTCTTTTGATTTATGAATATCTTGCAGGATAGCCTCACAACTCTCTAAACTGGCTTCAATAAAACATTTGTGAAGATCATCAGTTATCTTTGTGATAATCATTGCATGCTGATTAAGAGCAGAAAGGAAGTCTGTTTCTTTCGGCATGATGTATTTTTTTATAAATGAAAATTTCATGAGATAACTCCTAAAAGATGAATAAGTATGTAAGTGTAAATAGCTCCAAATAGCATAGAAACTGGAAGGTTTATAAACCATCCAAGAATAATATGGGATACTTTTGACCAACCGATATGCGAGGGTTTCTCTGCTACTCCATTACCTATCAAAGTCGCTACGACAACTTGTGTAGTAGATGTTGGTGCCCCTATTGATGTAGCTATAGTATTAACAAGTGCAGAACCTAGTTGGTTGGCAACTGAGTGGATTAGCTTGATATGATACAGCTCAAATCCCAGTGTTTTAATAATGCTCCATCCTCCAAACATAGTCCCAAGGGTAATCCCAGTAGTACATAAAAGTACAACCCAAAACGGAACAGTAAATTCACTAGTTTGATGCGAGGCAAGTAAAATCATCCCTATAACTGCCATTCCTTTTTGTGCATCATTCGCTCCATGGGAAAAACCAAGCCAGGCAACGCTGAAATATTGAGAAAGAATAAACATTGGCTTTGTTTTAACTGTCAGTCTAGAAAAGAGAAAAAAGAATAACTTCATGATTATAAAACCGATGATAAAACCTAAAAACGGGGATATAAACAGCCCTGCAATTACTTTCATAACACCAATTAGTTCTCCATGCATAAGGGCTTCAATCCCCCAGTTTATACCACTCTCTCCAAGAACAAACAAACCGGCCCCCACTAAACCTCCTGCCAAAGAGTTTGAAGAAGAAGAGGGCAATCCAAATTTCCATGTAATAAGATTATAGGTAATTGCAGCTAAAAGCGATGCGATCACTAGAGCTTGAGCATCACGTAAAGTTGCACTAGAGAGCTCCACAAAAGTACCGATTGTATCTGCTACATACAAACCAACCAATAGCGGGCCTAAAAAGGTAAAAATACTCACAATCGCGATCGCTGTATGTGGAGCCATAGCGCGTGAAGCAATGGCAGTAGCGACCATGTCAGCAGAGTCGTGAAAACCGTTGGTAAAGTCGTATAAAAAGACACTTATAACAGTTAAAACTATTAAGAAAGTTGTTAAGTCCATATAAAGATTGTACACTATTTAAATTTAATTAAGTTACAATAATTCAAAAAAAGGTCAAAGTGTGAAAGATATTTTATATGCTCCTTGGAGAGATGAATATGTGACAAATGACAAAATAGAAGGTTGTGTCTTTTGTCATATTAGTTCTCATGAAAGTGATGATGAAAAACTACATGTAATTTACCGAGATGAGCACTGTTTTATAGTGATGAATAGATATCCTTATACACCTGGACATTTTATGATTATACCCCATAAACATACAGATAAATTAGAAGAGTTAGAGAGTGAAGTATGGTTGCATATCTCTGCCTTGGCACAAAAAGGGGTACGCCTTTTAAAAGAAGGACTAGGGGCACAAGGTGTGAATATTGGAATGAATCTTGGCAAAGCAGGCGGTGCTGGAATTGCTGAGCACATTCATCTACATTTAGTACCCAGATGGGAAAGAGATACAAACTTCATTACAGCTATAGGAAACAATAGAGTTTATTCGACAGATTTTGAGAAAATTTATCATAAGATCAAAAAACTATCACAAAATTATATTTAAAGTGCATGATATTTACTACAAAAGTGCTATAATATACTAGACAATTTATAATTATATTAAGGAAAATTTATGCAAAGAAGAGAGTTCCTAAAAAGTTCTCTTGTAGCTTCAGCAGCTGTTCTTGGCAGTACTGCTTTATCTGCGGGTGAAACTACACAACCGATAGACAATAGAAAAGTTTCAAATATGGCTTTTCCTGAAAAAAAACCACTTATTACATATTCAGATAGACCGCCGCTTCTAGAGTCGCCTAGAAACGTGTTTACACAGGGAATTACTCCAAATGATGAATTCTTTGTAAGATGGCATTTACCGGAAATTCCGACACACAACGATCCTGATAACTATACAATTAAAGTAGATGGTTTAGTTGAAAAAGAGTTAGAAATTTCATTAAAAGAATTAAAGACTGAATTTGAGCAAGTTGAAGTTACTGCAGTACTTCAATGTGGAGGGAACTCTCGTTCAGCATTTCATCCAATCGCAGGTGGTATCCAATGGGGTAGCGGAGCAATGGGATGTGCTAAATGGAAAGGTGTAAGACTTCGTGACGTTCTAAACCGTGCAGGTCTTAAAAAAGAAGCACATTGGATTGGATTTAATGGAAAAGACAATGCTGCATATTATGAAACTCCTAACTTTGTAAGAGAGATTGAAACACATGAGCTTGACGACCATGTTATTCTTGCTTATGAGATGAATGGTGAAGATCTTCCATATTTAAATGGTTATCCACTTCGTTTAGTTATGCCTGGTTACTATTCTGACAGTTGGGTTAAGATGTTAAGTAACATTACTGTTACAGACAAATATAAATCTCTTTTCTTTATGGATGTTGCTTATCGTATTCCGGATAATGAATGTGAATGTGAAGAACCAGATAATAAATTTAAACCTACAAAACCTATTACACATATGAATGTGAAATCTGTTATCGGTTACCCTGAAAACGGAATGAAGGTTTACCATAACTCTCATGTTGTAGTTCGTGGTGTTGCTTTTGATGATGGTACAGGTATTAAAGATGTAATGATTTCTACTGACGAAGGTAAAACTTGGGAGAAAGCACTACTTAAACAAGAGAATGGACGCTATTCATATACAGAGTTTAGATATGCATTTAAACCGAAACAATATGGTCCATTAAAATTCATGGCTAAAGCAATTAACCGTTTAGGTAAAGAGCAACCGTTTGCTAAAGATATTAAATGGAACCACGGTGGTTACAAGTATAACGGTATCGACGTTGTTACAGTTGAAGTAGTATAATAAAGGTCAATTATGAAAAAAATATTATTATTAGCAGTTTTATCAGTAAGTTCACTTTTTGCTCAAGTTAAAGGTGATGTAGAAGTTCCTTATATCGCATATGAAATTAAAATGGGTGAAGGTTTTGATGCTATTCAAGCAAATTGTCTAATGTGTCACTCTTTTGGTTATATTATTAACCAAGGACCACAATCAAAAGAATTTTGGCATAAAAAAGTAGATAAGATGATTACTCACTTTAAAGCACCTATTACAGATGAAGATGCAAACATTTGTACTGAATACCTATTTGAGCATTATGGTAATGGTAAATTAAAATAAAGAGAATATATTTCTCTTTATTTCCCCTTTTTTGATTTTAATACAAAGAAAAAAATTCCCGCAATTATTAAAAAAATCAACATTCGTATTGTTAATGTTGTAATATCTGTCGTATCATTCATGTCTCATCCTTCTTTTTAGCTTGTATTTTAACAAATTTTTGTACTATAATGTGAAATAATATAGAGGAGATTTATAATGAAATCTATTATCAAACTATTTG
>JBFEUD010000132.1:0-4397 GCA_041547625.1 Sulfurimonas sp. | reverse complement strand
CATCAATGTTTACTTTTAATTATTTGAATTAAAATTTGTCTAGTTTATAGAGGACATTCCAGAATTGGATATTGATTTAAGCTTTTAGAGAGGTTTTTCTTACAGAGGAACGAATTATTATGACTATCAACGATAAAGAAGTAAAATATTATATATGCTAAAATGGTGGACAATGAGGGATTCGAACCCTCGATAGCTTGCACTATACTCGCGTTCCAGGCGAGCGCCTTCGACCACTCGGCCAACTGTCCACTTTTTGTAGAGAACGCATTGTACAGTGAAAAAGCCCAAAAAGGACTTAAAAGGATGGGTGTAGAATTTTTACATTCTACCTTTGCCCATACCCTGACCTTGTCCCATCCCTTTTTTCATACCTTGACATTTACCCATACCTTTTTTTGGCATTGGCTTTTGTCCCATACCTTTTCCAGGTTTAGAGTTAAAACGTTGTTTTTGCTCCTGGCTCATTGTCTGATAACGATTTTGAAGTTCGTTATGAAGTTCATTACGCTCTTGTTGCGTTTTTGGCGTACCTCTTAGATCAAGCAATTCATCAGTACTCATACTTCCGTAATTAGCACCAAATAAACTCATAGAAC
Organism: Sulfurimonas sp.; assembly: GCA_041547625.1. Lineage (GTDB taxonomy): Bacteria > Campylobacterota > Campylobacteria > Campylobacterales > Sulfurimonadaceae > Sulfurimonas. The sequence continues at coordinate 3,798 of JBFEUD010000132.1, read as the reverse complement.
CTAACAAAATTGTAACTGCAGCAATTTTAAAACTTTTCATGATAAATCCTTTAAAATTAGATTGATTATGGTTCATTATATCACTTTTTACCCTTTATTAATGATAAATTCACACCTCTTGTGATAAAATATTTCATCATAAAATATGAGGTGCTATATGAAACAGTTTATGAAATATGTAGGTTTGCCTGCTTTAATTCTTCTGGTACTCATACAATTTTTGCCAATAGGTAAAAATCATACAAATCCCCCTATCGTAGCTGAACCTATGTGGGATTCTCAAACAACAAGAGAACTTTTTAACAGGGCATGTGCCGATTGTCATGCACATACTACACAGTGGCCATGGTACAGCAACATTGCACCAATCTCATGGATCATTTCAGAACACGTAGAAGAGGGACGTGAACACTTTAATGTTTCAATGTGGGGTATACAGAAAAAGAATGAAGGTGATGAAGCCGCTGAAGAGGTTGAAGAGGGAGAAATGCCTATATTCGGATATGACATCACACATCCGGAAGCTAGACTTACAGCTGATGAAAAAGCAGCTCTCATTCAAGGATTAAAAGCAACTTTCGGTTCTAAAAAAGAAAAAGAGGAAGATGACGACTAAGTCGCTCATCTCCTTTGCTTCAATTCATTTTCATCCACTTTTGATATGATTACAAAAAAAATTAGGGATATTACTTGCTGAATTTGTCAACGTTTTTTCAACTTCTTAAAGAGTCTTTTCGGGATCTTTTACCGATTGTTCTCGTTATTGTCTTTTTTCAACTTGCCATCATCCAAAATATACCAGAAAACTGGTTAAGTACTTCGATTGGTTTGGTCATAGTCGGTGTAGGTCTTGCCGTTTTTTTACTTGGTCTTGAAGTGGGTATATTCCCTGTAGGAGAAGGGCTCGCTAGTGAATTTGCAAATAAGGGTTCTCTCTTATGGATCATTCTTTTTGCCTTTATGATCGGCTTTGGTACAACTGTTGCAGAACCTGCACTTATTGTTATTGCGCAAAAAGCGGCTTCAATTAGTGACGGGAGAATCGATGCTACAACGCTGAGAATGGTTGTTGCGTTTTCCGTTGGTTTTGCAATAGTTCTGGGTGTTTGGAGGATCTTGAAAGGGCATCCTATCCATTACTATATCATCTCAGGATATATCCTTGTTGTTGCTTCAACTGCATTCGCACCACAAGAGATCGTTGGACTTGCATATGATCTTGGAGGAGTTACAACATCAACTGTAACAGTTCCTCTAGTTGCCGCACTCGGTATCGGTTTGGCTTCAAGCATAAAAGGGAGAAATCCTGTACTTGATGGTTTTGGACTTATCGCTTTTGCTTCGTTAACACCTATGATCTTTGTACAATTTTACGGTATTGTTGTATATCAGTTTGTAGATTCTGTATCAAGTATTCCAACTATTGCACCTATCACAGATGCCGCTGCAACGGCTGCTGTAGAATACAACTTTAATATTCTGGATATTTTAAAAGGCTTACTAGGGGTGATGATAGATGTCCTCCCTATCTTAGCAGTTATACTATTTTTCCAGTACGCAATCCTTAAAAAGCCTATTGAAAATTTAAAAGAGGTGATTATCGGTTTCGGACTTGTAATCATCGGTCTAGATGCTTTCATTGTCGGTTTGGAGATGGGTCTTTTCTCCGTAGGTGAAACAATGGCTTTAGAACTTACAAGATACGATAATAACTTTATTATTTATTCGTTTGGAGCATTGATCGGTTTCTCTACAACTATGGCGGAACCATCGCTAACGGCGATTGCAAGAAAAGCAAAAGAGATCAGTGACGGGAAGATCAACGATTATGCTCTAAGAGTTTTTGTTGCAATCGGCGTTGCTATCGGTATCTCTTTGGGTGCCTATAGAATTGTTGTAGGTGGCGAGATAGTTTACTACATCATGGCAGGGTACCTGTTTGTTATAGCACTTACTTTCCTTTCGCCAAAATACATCATCCCAGTAGCATATGATAGCGGTGGAGTAACCACTTCGACGGTAACTGTTCCTCTTGTTGCGGCACTAGGTCTCGGTCTTGCAACAAATATCGAAGGGCGTGATCCATTGATCGATGGTTTCGGGCTGATCGCATTTGCATCACTTTTTCCGATGATCACTGTAATGCTTTACGGTTTTGTAACAGAACAGATGGGGATCAGGGGTGATCGAGAAAAAGAACAGCTACATATTAAAGAGCTTCGCCATGCTTTAGAAGACGCGAACAACATGGGGCTTGCAACTGTTCATGTACAAGGTACCGATAGAGTTCACTCTGAAAAAATACCTTTTTCTGCAGTACATGTAATTGTACCTATGGATAAAACAGAACAGGCACTTGTAGCAGCGAGAAATGCTGGGGCAAGAGGTGTTACGATCATGAATGCTCACGGTATGGGTCTGGAAAAAATGGATAATTTTTATACACGCTTGCACAGTGATGAAACGGACTCTAATTTAATGTTTATTACGCCGACAAATAAAGTTGATACTATTATCAAGTCAATTATGGACGAACTTGATATTACCGGAAATGGAGCGGGAATAGCATTTTCATACCCTGTCTCCCATATGAAAGGTATTACGCTGAAGATGGGTGATCTCTAGAGGTATTTTCTACTTCTTAATGAGATCACTGTAGTCATATTTAATAGGATCGATATAAATTTTCTTTCCTATACTCACAACTCTTTCATCATCGAAATTTTTAAATTTTTTAAGTATCTTTTCCATCTTCTTCTCTGAAAGTTTTAAAGACTTTAAATACTTTTTGAGTGAGATCATCTCACTTGCAGATTCTTCTTCAAGCTCTGCTTCAAAAGCAGTTTCTTCTTGTGCTATAAGTTCAGGTTCTTGATTTGGGACATTTAACATAAACTTTGTTGAGAGTGTTTGAAGAATATTTTTTAGCTGCTCATCTTTTTCTTTATAGATTCTCTCCAGCTTTTCTTTTTCCTCAATGAGCATCTGCTCTTTTTGATCGCGAAGACTCCTTGTTTCACCCTCTAAAGTCTCTACACGTTGTTGTAGTTTCGCATTTTGCTCTTCAAGGTATTTATAATATCTGTCATTAGAAAACGGCTTAGACCCCGTAGCTCTTTTTTGCGGTGCTTTTGCTTTTTCATCTACAACAACTAACTTTACATCGTTTTCAATAACACTTTCAATAGAACCTCTTCTGATTCTGTTGTGAATAGCTTCTTTTGAAACACCGAAAAACTCTGCAGCTTCCTCTACACTCATTTTTTTCATTTTTTTGCTCCCCTTATCTCATATTTTCAAATTTTAACGGAGCTTCCCACTCACCTTCTCGGATCATCTTCATCACTTTTTGCAGGTCGTCTATATTTTTAGCTTTTACACGAATAGACTCACCCTCAATTTGAGCATTTACTTTGAGTTTCATCTTTTTTATATCCGCCGTGATCTTCTTTGCTTCTTTTGATTCAATATAGTCTACAACTCTATAAGTCGCTTTTCTCGTCCCGCCGCTTGCATCTTCCACGCGGAGTTCTTCTAATACTTTTGAAGAGAGACCCTGCTTTAAAAGTTTATCGATCACTATATCTTTTAGTGCATCAAGTTTATTATCTGATGAAGCAACTAACACTAACACTTTTTCTTTCTCTTTATAGTTTACTTCGTACGGTGTTCCTTTAAAGTCGTACCTGTTAGAAACTTCACGATCTACTAAATTAATTGCATTTTTAAAAAGTTGTACATCTACTTTTGCTGTAATATCAAACGAATGCTCTTTCGCCATCACTCACCTTTTTTTTG
>JBFEUD010000131.1:0-4431 GCA_041547625.1 Sulfurimonas sp. | reverse complement strand
TTACAAAAAAAAAACCAAAACACTCTACTGCGGGGGGGACAAGTGATGCGCGCTTTATCTCTGCATTTGGTGTTGATGTGGTAGAATTTGGTGTGAAAAACGATACAATTCACTCTGTAAATGAAAGAACTTCAAAACAAGAAGTTGAAGATCTGTGTCAAGTGTTTAAAACACTTATCGAAATTTGGGATAAGTAAGATGAAAAAAATAGTTTTATTATTAGTAATGGCACTATCACTATTTGGTTCAGGAATAGATTGGCCGAGTGATTACAAAAAAGCGTTAGCAAAAGCAAAGCAAGAGAAGAAAATTTTATATGTTCTTTTAACGTCTGATAACTGTAGATGGTGTAGAAAGTTTGAAAATACAACTCTGCAAGAAGATGTAATAAAAGAAAAGCTACATAAAAACTTTGTAGTTGTACATATCTCGAGAGACAGGGATTTTGTACCTGGCTATTTTGAAACAACACCGGTTCCGAGACACTATTTTGTAGACGGTAACGAAAAGATAGTATTTGAATCTTTAGGACATAGAGGTATTGAATGCTTTGATGCCTTTATGGATAGTGCACTAAAAGATTATAAAGTTAGTAAATAAGGAGAATAATAAATGAAATTCGTACAAACAAACAATGCACCATCGGCGATAGGACCATACTCTCAAGCAGTTGCTGTAAACGGGATGGTATATACATCTGGACAAATTGCTTTAAAGCCTGATGGAAGTGATGAGTTGTTAAATGAGGATGTTGTAGTGCAAGCTGTACAAGTACTTAGAAATTTAGAGGCAGTTTTAACTGAAGCTGGAAGTTCTATGGATAAAGTAATCAAAACAACAATCTTTTTAGCAGATATGAATGATTTTGCAACGGTAAATGAAGTATATGCTGAAGCTTTTGGTTCTCATAAACCAGCTCGCTCAACTGTAGCGGTAAAAACTTTACCAAAAAATGCACTTGTTGAGATAGATGCAGTAGCTTTAGTGAACGATTAAACTAAACTTAAAGCTTAGTTCGGTATAATTCCGCACTTTTTGTAGAAATACATATATATAATTTAAGGACCATAGATGTACGCAATTATTAAAAATGGTGGTAAGCAATATAAAGTTCAAGAAGGTGATGTTCTAAACTTAGACAAAATGTCTCTTGAACCAGAAGCGACTATCGAAATCAAAGAAGTTTTAGCAGTAAACGCTGGTGAGCTTAAAATCGGAGCTCCATACGTAGACGGTGCTGTTGTAACTGCTGAAGTGATTAGTGAAGGTCGTGACAAGAAAGTTGTTATCTTCAAAAAACGTCGTCGTAAAGACAGTAAAGTAAAACGTGGTTTCAGAAGAGATCACACTCGTGTTCGTATCACGAAAATAGCTGCATAAGCTTTTAATCTAACAGAGGAGAAAAAAGATGGCTCATAAGAAAGGTCAAGGTAGTACACAGAATAACCGTGATTCAGCAGGTCGTAGACTTGGTGTAAAAAAATATGGTGGAGAAGCTGTTGTTGCTGGTAACATCATTATCCGTCAAAGAGGAACAAAAGTTCATCCTGGTAAAAACGTAGGTATGGGTAAAGACCACACTATCTATGCTTTAGTTGACGGTGTTGTATCTTTTGAAAGAAAAGATAAGAAACGTAAACAAGTTTCTATCATTCCTGCTGCATAATTCTACAGATGTTTGGGGTTTCCCCAAACGTTTTATTTAAACCTCAAAAACTTAAAAATCCAAAATTAAATGTTTAATAATTTACTTTTTATAGAGAAGTAGTATATTCTTAAATATTTTTCTATGGTAAAATCTCATCATAAAAATTCAAAGGAGAACACTTGTTTACAGATAGTGTCGAATTAACAGTTTCATCAGGAAAGGGTGGTGCAGGTTGTGTAGCTTTTCGTCGTGAAAAGTTTGTACTCAATGGCGGACCAAACGGTGGTGACGGTGGAAAAGGTGGAGACATCTGGTTCAAGTGTGATAACAATACTCATACACTTTCCCATTTTCAAAGAAAAATGCATATAAAAGCAGATAACGGTCGTCCGGGTGAAGGCTCAAATATGACAGGAAAATCTGGTGCGAAGAAAATTATCGTTGTACCGCCGGGAACACAGATCGTAGATATGGATAGTGGAGAAGTACTCCTCGATATGCTAGAAGACGGTCAAGAAGCAAAATTTTTAGAAGGTGGAAAAGGTGGACTTGGTAATACTCACTTTAAATCACCTACAAACCAAAGACCGACATATGCACAACCTGGACAAAAAGGTGAAACAAGAAATATCAAACTAGAGTTAAAACTTATCGCAGATGTAGGTCTGGTAGGTTTTCCAAATGTTGGAAAATCAACTTTGATCTCTACAGTTTCAAACGCTCGTCCTGAGATTGCAAACTATGAGTTTACGACACTTACACCAAAACTTGGACAGGTGAATATCGGGGATTATGAGTCATTTATTATGGCTGACATTCCTGGAATTATCGGTGGCGCACATGAAGGTAAAGGTTTAGGAATTCAGTTCCTTCGTCATATTGAAAGAACCAAAACTCTTTTATTTATGATTGATCTTGCTTCATACCGTGATCTAAAAGAACAGATAGAAGTTCTTCAAGAGGAAGTAGCACAGTTTTCTGAGAAACTTGGAACTTCAAAGTTTGCTATTGCACTTACTCGTGTTGATATTATTAATCCAGATGATATTGATGAATTAGTGAGTGGTTTTATTGAGATGATGGGACTGAAACCAAGCAATAAATCTGATTTTGATTTTGACCAAAATATACCTTATTATATTCAAGATGATGTTGATGAAACTTTAGGATACGATAGTTCTAAACCATATTTTATTTTACCTATATCATCTGCTACACATAAAAATATTGAAGGGCTGAAATATGCTCTATTTAATTTAGTTCAAAGTGACAGGAAAAAGTAATTCAATGAAAAGAATCGTAGTTAAAGTTGGTAGTGCAGTTTTAACACAAGATGGAACAATTGCATTAGAGAGAATGCGCTCTCTTGTTGCTTTTTTAGCAGAATTAAAAAAAGAATATGAAGTTATCTTAGTCTCTTCAGGTGCAGTTGCAGGCGGGTATACAAAATTACAACTTGATCGCTCTATAGTGGCAAATAAACAAGCTTTAGCAGCAATTGGACAACCAGTTTTAATGCAAAAATATGCACATAAATTTGAGAAGTATGACATTATTACGGCACAAGTATTAGTCACTGCAGCTAACTTAGGTCGTATTGATGAGATTCAGAGAATTAAAAATACTGTGGATACTTTACTTGCAAATGGGGTTATTCCAATTGTGAATGAAAACGATGCAACGGCAGTTGAAGAGTTAGTAGTTGGAGACAATGATCAGCTCTCAGCTTATATAGCAAAACATACTCTTTCAGATATGCTTATTATTCTTTCCGATATAGATGCATATTATGACAAAGATCCAAGAAAACATGATGATGCAAAGCGATTGAAAGTAGTTCATGAGATAGCACCAGAAGAGTTACAAAAAGATGTGACTCCCAACAATCTTTTTGCAACAGGTGGAATAGTTACAAAACTAAAAGCTGCTTCATATTTATTAGAGCATAATCTTCAAATGTTTTTAGCAAGTGGATTTGATCTTTTTGATGTGAAAAGTTTTATGATCGATAAAAGTCATGTCGGCGGTACATTATTTACAAAGGATATGTAGTGGATGTTATTTTTATGGGGACACCCTCTTATGCAGATGAGATTTTAAAAAAACTGATCAATGATCAAGAGATTAATGTAGTAGCAGTTTATACTCAGCCTGATAAGCCAGTGGGGAGAAAAAAAGTTTTGACACCGCCTCCCGTAAAAATAACGGCACAAGAAAATAATATTGCAGTATATCAACCAAATAGATTACGTGATGAAGAAACTGTAGCAGAACTTGTAAAGATTTCTTGTGATTACATAGTTGTGGCTGCATACGGTCAGATACTTCCAAAAGAGGTCTTGGAATATGTACCATGTATTAATTTGCATGCTTCAATATTGCCTCAGTATAGAGGAGCAAGTCCAATTCAGCAAACACTTTTAAACGGTGATAGTAAAACTGGTGTTACAGCAATGTTAATGGACGTAGGCTTAGATACTGGAGACATTATTAAAATATCAGAGATTGATGTACCTGATAATGAGATGGTAGCTACTCTTTTTGATAGGCTTACAGAAGTTGCATCTGATCTTACTATCGATGTATTGAAAAACTATCAAGAGTATACTCCTGTTAAACAAGATGACTCTCTTGCAACGCACTGCACGAAAATTACAAAAGCGGAAGGGAAAGTGGTTTTTGATAATGCACTGGAGCTTTATAATAAATATCGCGCTTTTACTCCGTGGCCGGGTATATATTTAGAAAATGGTTTAAAACTCAAAAAAATAGCTTTAATAGAG
>JBFEUD010000130.1:0-4538 GCA_041547625.1 Sulfurimonas sp. | reverse complement strand
TGTAATCTATAATACTCTAGTAAAAGAGAGTGGATTTTAAGTTTATATTGTATTTAGTCAGCTCCAGTCTTTTGATATACGCTAATACACACTTTGATACACAATGATACACATTCTTTAAGATTGATAATAAGATTTAGATGTTATGATATTGCTTTAAAATCTTGGCAAAATATTTGAAAGTTTGTCTTAGATTGTAGATTAATATAGAGCTAGAAGCCCCATAGTTATGGTACCGATGGGCGGACTCGAACCGCCATGCTCAGAGAGCGCCAGATTTTGAATCTAGTGTGTCTACCATTTCACCACATCGGCATTTATTTGTGTAGTATTGGATTTTGAATCCGTCGTGTCTACCATTCCACCACGCTGGCTAAATTTACGAAATAATAGTCATATGTTACTTAAAAATAAATAATTTTTGCCGATATAGAAACATATGGAACTTTAATTGCTAGATAAGCAATGTTATAAATAAATAGTCGGAGGTCTGTTATGCGTGTTACATCAGCTATGTATTACAACAGTATTTATCAAAAAAACAATTCAAACTTGAACAAAGAGCTTTTTGATGTAAATAAACAGATAGCTTCAGGACTAAAAATTCAATATGCGCATGAGGATGTACCAGTATTTTCTCAAACAATGCGTTTAGACAATGAAATTACTGTTCTTGCGCAGATCAAACAAAGTACGGAAAACGGCTATAAAGTCTCAAACCAAACAGATTCAATTATGAATGAATTTGGTGATCTGATGAATCGTTTTAGAACACTTCTTATTCAAGCTACAAATGATACAAATGATGAAACGTCGAGAAATGCTATTGCCAATGAATTACGAGGTTTAGAAAGTAACTTACGAGGTTTGGCAAATACTTCTATTAACGGTAAGTTTTTATTTTCCGGATCGGCACTTGATGTTAAACCAATTGATGATAACGGAGTTTATCAAGGCAATGCCGATAGACTTGATGCATTTGTAGGATCAAACAACAAGCAACAGTTTAATATTTCTGGAGCGGCTCTCTTTTTAGGTGAAAATACAACTGTAAATCGTGAAATTACGACAAATGTAGCTAACGGTAATCTTTTACATAACTATCCGTCACTTCAGGCATCTGCTGCTGATGATGGGGCTTTATCATCTTCAAGTAGTATGCGACAGTTTATGGGAGATACTGATAACAGCAGTGTCCCTGCAAATACATATTATTTTTATTTACGTGGTACAAAAAGTGATGGAACAAACTTTAATACTCAAGTATCATTTTCAGATAATGATAAAGTAAGTGATCTGTTAGATCAGATAGGAAAACAATATGGTAATACTGGTTCTACAAAGGTTGTAGATGTTTCATTAAACTCTTCAGGAGAAATCGTTATTCAAGATAAAATTGACGGTTCTTCAAAAATAGACTTTCACATGGTTGGAGCAGTTGATTTTTCAGGTGGTGCGGCAGCAAATGTAGCTACTATTGATCTTTTAGATAGCGGGGAAACAAGTTTTGATGCTATTATTGGAGGAACTTCCGCAGCAGCTAATCCTAATCTTTACGTAAAAGAGTTTACAAAATCAGGTTTCACTCCTGTAAGTGGAGCACCGACAAATATTGAAGGACTTATTTACGATCGAGCTGCATTTAGCATTGATGGTTCTAATATTACGTCAAATGTAGCGCAAATTGTTAAGGGGACAAATGCTTTTGCAGATGCTTCTACGAAGTTATCGGAAGTTTTTGATCTTTCTCAGGGAACTGCAGGAACATTAAATGGTACACAATTACGTTTAACTGGAACTGCGATTGACGGTGTTACACCTTACGATATTACGATTAATATTAATAGTGCAGGGTCAACATTTGTAAATAACCTAACTGCTACTAGCTATGATATATTTAATATGGACACAGCAGGAAGAAGTGCAGTAAACGGTGATGATATGAGCTATCAACAAGTGCTTGATGTCATCAATATGACTGTTACAAATAATCTTCCAGCTGGTGCAACAGCTGCAGACTACGATAATGCAATAGCATCTGCAAAGTTTAGCGGTGAAGCATATCTTACATATGATGGAAAAGTGGCCTTTAAAGATCTTACAAACGGTAATACAAAAGCTACAATTTCCTTATATGATGCCAATAGTGGAAGTTTTGCAGCCGGTGCAGCGTCTGTTGGAGCGTTTCAAGCAAACAACTCGTTAACTGTTAGAGATCCTAAAAATGACTTTTTTAAATCGATCGATGAGATGATACGTTCTGTTGAAGAGTATAAAAACAACCCTAATGCATCTGTGGGTAATGAACGTGTTATTGGAATGCAAAATGCAATTGCTAGAATGGATGCTCTTCAAGATCATATTTTAAGTATGCATTCAAGAGTAGGGGCTCAATCAAATACGCTTGACCAATCTTTACAACGTGTGACAATTTTAGATGTTACGACAAAAACATTACGTTCATCAGTAATAGATACGGACTTAGCTGAAGCTTCTTTAACTTTACAACAGTTAACTACTAATTATCAAGCAATGCTTTCTACGATAGGAAAAGTTTCTCAATTAAGTCTTGTGAACTATTTATAATTGGAACATTTTTGGCTATACTTCTTTTAAATTTCTATATGTTTTAAAGGTGAGGTATTGAGGGATACTTTTTTTATCATTGTATTTGGTGTTTTAATTTATTTAGGCTTTGCTACAATCTTAGGAACAACAAGCTTGATGGGAAGCTTCGGTGTAAGCTTTGCATCATTTAACCATCAGTATTTTGGTTATATATCATATATTTATCTTTTTGTACTTCTTTATCCTCTTTATAAACTTTACAAAGATGTCAGTTTTGACTTTAGAAAAGCTGAGTTAAGCGTTGCTGCTTTTTTAATTTTATTTTCGACCTTATTGGCACAAGCATTACTTGTTAATGATGAGTATCGCGGGAAATTCGGTGCAGATTTTGTTGACTTTCTCTCTCCATATATAGGTTTATTCGGCTTATGGGTTTTTTGGTTTATTATCACTTTGGTATCAGTTGTAATTGTATTTGAAAAAGATGCTGCCGAACTTTTTACACATATGCTTTCATATTTTCATCGTTCTAAACCAATTTCTGAACAAACAGTAGAAGAAGAACCTCAATCAGAAGTATCTCAAGAAATCATAGAAGAGAAGCATATAAATGATGAAGATGTTGTTGAAGTAGAGGAAACAGAACAGCCAAAAGAAGAAGTCTCTATCCCTAAAGTACAACAAACATTTGAATTAGATGAAAATATAGAAGAAGAGATTGATAAACCTGCTTTTTTAAGACAGGACAATGAGAAAAAACATAATATTTTGGAAGTTGCAAAAGAGATTAAAGAGCGTAAAGGCGCTGTGATAGTAGATGAACTTGAAGAAAACAAAAAACTTCTTGCTGACATAGAAGTTGGAAAAACTGAAAAACCGAAAAATTTCAAGCTTCCTTCTATCGACTTTCTACAAAAACCTTCAACATCATCTAAATCTGTTGATGAGAGTGAACTTGATGGTAAGATAAAATACCTGATCGATAAATTGGCACATTTTAAAATTGAGGGTGATGTTGTTCGTACATACGCAGGACCAGTTGTTTCAACGTTTGAATTTAAACCTGCTGCAAATGTAAAAGTAAGTAAAATTTTAAATCTTCAAGACGATTTGGCAATGGCTCTTTCTGCTGAAACTATCCGTATTCAAGCACCAATTCCCGGAAAAGATGTAGTGGGAATAGAAATACCGAATGAAACAGTTGATACGATCTATCTACGTGAGCTTTTAGATGATAAACTCTTTAAAAACTCATCTTCACCGCTTACAATTGCACTTGGTAAAGATATAGTAGGCAAACCGTTTGTAACAGATCTTAAAAAACTACCGCACTTACTGATTGCAGGAACAACTGGAAGTGGTAAGTCTGTTGGTATTAATGCAATGATTCTTTCATTACTTTATAAAAACTCTCCAGATCAACTGCGTCTCCTTATGATTGACCCTAAAATGCTGGAGTTCTCTATCTATAATGATATCCCACACCTACTTACACCTGTAATTACAAAACCTAAACAGGCCATAGCAGCACTAAACAATATGGTTGCAGAGATGGAACGCCGTTATGCTGCAATGGCAGATACTCGTACAAAAAATATCGAAAACTATAATGAAAAGGCGAAAAAAGAGGGCTTTGAACCTATCCCGTATATAGTTGTAATTATTGATGAGTTGGCAGATTTAATGATGACAAGCGGTAAAGATGTTGAACACTCAATTGCAAGACTTGCACAGATGGCAAGGGCATCTGGAATTCATTTAATCGTTGCAACACAAAGACCTTCTGTGGATGTTGTAACAGGTCTTATTAAGGCGAATCTTCCTTCACGTATCTCTTATAGAGTAGGGCAAAAAGTTGATTCAAAAATTATCTTAGATCAAATGGGTGCAGAATCATTACTCGGGCGCGGTGATATGCTCTTTACCCCTCCTGGAGCTACAGGGCTTGTAAGACTGCATGCTCCTTGGAG
>JBFEUD010000129.1:0-4589 GCA_041547625.1 Sulfurimonas sp. | reverse complement strand
TAAGGTGAGCAATAAATTTAGATTGCTTCACCTCTAATGTAGAAGAAAAATGTTCTTGAATATACTGCATTACGCTATATTTGTATACACCTTTTGTACATCTTCATCATCTTCAAGTCTCTCAAGGATCTTATCAATATCAGCTTGTTGTTCTTCTGTAAGTTCAACCGGTGTATTTGCCATTCTCTCTAATGTTGCTTTTGTCATCTCAACACCCATACCTTCTAATGCTTCGTTCATTGTACCAAAGCTTGTATAGTCAGCTGTTGCAAGAACAACACCCTCTTCTTCTTCAATCTCTTCTAAACCTGCGTCAATAAGCTCAAGTTCTAACTCTTCTAAATCCATACCTTCTTTTAATGCAAATTCAAAAATTGCCTTACGTGAGAACATAAACTCTAATGAACCGTTTGTCAACATCTCACCGTTGTTTTTATTTAAAATAGATTTTACGTTTGCAACCGTTCTTGTATTGTTATCTGTTGCACACTCAATGAAAATCAAGACACCATGAGGAGCTTTACCCTCAAAATTTACCTCTTTCATATCTGCAAGGTCTTTTGCCGTAGCACGTTTGATTGCCGCGTCAATATTGTCTTTTGGCATATTTTCAGCTTTTGCATTTAAAATAGCCGTACGAAGTTTTGGATTTAGATCTGGATCAGGGCCACCCTCTTTCGCTGCCATAGTGATAACTTTTCCAAGTTTCGGGAATAGTTTTGACATTGCTCCCCAACGCTTTAGTTTTGATGCTTTTCTATATTCAAAGGCTCTACCCATTTTTTTCCTTTCTTTTAAATCCAAATTTTTTTTGGAATTATATCATTTCAATGTATAATATCACCTAAGGAATACAGATGAATTTTGCTTTTAAATTGAAATATCGTTTTTTTAATGCTTTTAGAGAGCTATTCGTACATCACCACGGTTCTTTAGAGTTTCGGGCAAAAGTTTTTGCACTTATCATTGCTGCAAATGAAACACCTTCAGAAGAAAGTTATATTATTGTTAAAGATATGGCAATGGATATATATAACAATGATGAAAACAGAGCAAATCTTTTAATGCTCAATACTAAAGAAATTGTTGAAAAAGTAGTAACTGACAACGGTTTAGATATCGATAAATTAGTTGTACATATACAACAAGAATTAAAAGTAGTTCCTAGATATGCAACAAAAATAGATATGAAACTGCTAAAACCCTTAATTTTACTCTCAAAAGATGAAGATACTATACACTATCAGGAAAGAATACTAGAATTTCTTAGTAATCTAAAGAATGAACATATAGAACACAATTAAAGGATATACATGGATATACAAACAAAAGCACTGCATGCAGGATATGAAAAAGACTCTCAAGGGACTATGGCAGTTCCAATCTACCAAACAACAGCATATGAATTTCGTGATGTAGAGCATGCGGCAAATCTATTTGCTTTAAAAGAACTAGGAAATATCTATACAAGACTCAACAACCCTACTACGGATGTATTTGAAAAGCGTTTTGCAGAACTTGAAGGTGGTGCAGCAGCACTTGCTACTTCTAGCGGTATGAGTGCAATTTTTTACGCTTTTGCAAATGCGGCTGAAGCCGGAGACAATATCGTATGTGCAAAACAGCTTTACGGTGGTAGTTTAACGCAAACTGCTCATACACTTAAACGTTTTGGTATTGAGGCTCGTTTTTATAACGTACATAATCCTGCGGAGATTGAAGCTTTAGTAGATGAAAAGACAAAAGTGATCTTTTTTGAATCTCTAACAAATCCAAGTATCGATGTTGCAGATATTGAAGCTATTGTTGCAATTGCAAATAAACACAACATTTTAACAGTCGTTGACAATACGGTAGCCACTCCTATTTTATGTAATCCTTTAAAATTGGGCGTAGACATAGTAGTTCACAGTGCTTCAAAATATACTACAGGACAAGGTTTGGCAATCGGAGGTATTTTAGTTGAAAGAGAAAACATCGTAGAAAAACTAAAAAACAATCCTCGTTATGCACACTTTAACGAACCGGATGAATCATACCACGGACTTGTATATACTGAAGTTGGTCTGCCACCTTTCACTCTTCGTGCAAGACTTAGTCTTTTACGCGATCTGGGAGCAGTTGTTTCACCATTTAACTCATGGCTGTTTATTCAAGGGATAGAAACACTAGCTATCAGAATGAAAGAACACTCTAACAATGCACAAAAACTTGCAGAATTTTTAGAGTCTCATCCAAAAGTAAAAAAAGTAAATTATCCAGGACTAAAAAGCAATCCTAACTATGCTATGGCACAGAAATACTTTAAAGACGGTCTTTCAAGCGGACTTTTAAGTTTTGAAGTTGCATCTATGGAAGAAGCAGAAAAAATTGTAAATGCTACAAACCTGTATTCACTTGTTGTAAATATCGGAGATAGCAAGTCAATCATTACACACCCTGCTTCAACTACGCATCAGCAACTAAATGAGGAAGAATTAGAAGCTTGTGGTGTTCCTGCAGGACTTATCCGTATCAGCTGCGGACTTGAATGTGCAGATGACCTAATTGCAGATATAAAACAAGCTTTAGATGCTTAATGAGGTATCCTTAAGTGACTTTTGCTAGAATTACAAAAACAATTTTAAAGAGCGCATAATTTTGAGTTTAAACCTGCAAACACATACAGAGCACTTTACTAACCCTCTTTATTTAGAAAGTGGTCGTATATTAGAGCCTTATGATATTACATATGAAACATATGGGACTTTGAATGAAGACAAGTCTAATGTAATCGTAGTTTGTCACGCTCTTACAGGTTCACACCATGCTGCGGGTATTTACGAAGGTGAAAGTAAAGCCGGATGGTGGGACGGTTTAATAGGACCAAATAAAGCGATCGATACAAATAAATATTTTGTAATCTGTTCTAATGTGGTTGGAAGCTGTTTTGGCTCAACAGGACCAATTAGTACACAACACCCGCACCATGAAGCGTACCGCTACAAGTTTCCAGTTATCAGCATTAAAGATATGGTAAAAGCTCAAAGAATCCTTTTTGATCGTCTTGATATCCATAGGGTTGAAGCGATTATCGGAGGAAGTATGGGTGGTATGCAGGCACTTCAGTTTGCGATCCACTACCCTAACTTTGCGAACAAAATCATTGCACTTGCAACAACTTATGCAACACAACCATGGGCTATTGCGTTTAACAAAGTCGCGCAAGAAGCAATTTTGAAAGACCCTGATTTTCAACAAGGATATTATGATCCTGAAGTGATAAAAGAGCAAGGTCTTTCAGGTATGGCTATTGGGAGAATGGCAGGACATATCAGTTTTCTCTCACCAGAGTCAATGCAAACAAAATTCGGCAGAGAATACAAACGTACAGACGGACTTTATGAGCTGTTTGGAAAATTCCAAGTGGAATCATATCTGGAATACAACGGTTATAATTTTACAAAATGGTTTGATCCACTTTCGTATCTTTATATCACTAAGGCGATCAACATCTACGATCTTTCCCGCGGTTTTGATTCACTGAGTGATGCTTTAGATAAAATCAGTGCAGATCTACATCTAATCAGCTTTAAAAACGACCTGCTTTTTAGAGATTTCGAAATGAAAGAGATTGCAGACGAGATGGAAAAACTGGGAAAAAGCAACTGTGACTACTTCTGTGTAGATAGTGATTACGGACATGATGCTTTCTTGGTAGAGTTAGATAAATTCGAAACATATATAACGGAGGTGCTGAATGGCTAAAGAAGAAACAACAAATTTCGAACTCAAACTCGAAAACGCAAAAAAAATGCTTGAAAAATTGATGAATCCGGAAATCACTCTTGAAGACAGTGTAAAAGAGTACGAAGCCGGTATGAAGGAACTTCAAGAAGCACAAAAAATCCTTGAAGAAGCTCAAATCAAAATCCAAGAGATTAAAAACAAATAATGAAGGCTGCCGTTTTACAACTAAGTTCACAAGGTCTTAGTTCTACAAAGCTTTTAAACTATATCCGTATAGCCAATAAAAAAGGGGTGAAGCTTCTTCTTTTAGGAGAGTATATCTTAAACCCTTTTTTCAAAGAACTTACTTCTATGTCAATTGGGATGATTAAAGATCAATCCGGCCAGCAAATCAAAATTTTAAAAGATCTCTCAAGTACTTATGAGATCACTATTATCGCACCGATTGTTCTTGTCAAAAAAAAGAAACTTTATAAAGCTATTGCTAAATTTGCACCGAACTCTACTTCTTACTATCAGCAACAAATACTTATCAACTACACACACTGGAACGAAGAGAAATTTTTTGCCAACGAAATAGAAAAACTCAAAGCACCGCTAACTTTTAAAATAGATGGTCTCAAGTTTGCCGTTATCAATGGTTTTGAACTCCATTTTGATGAAATATTTAAAAAACTGAAAAACAAAAATGTTGACTGTATTTTAATGCCGAGTGTTTCAACTTTTGATTCGTATGAGCGATGGAAAGCACTCATCACAACACGTGCTTTTACAAACAACTGCTATATCTTACGTGCGAACAGAATAGGAGAATACCAAGACGGTGATTTCAGCTGGAAATTTTACGGTGACTCCGTACT
>JBFEUD010000128.1:0-4599 GCA_041547625.1 Sulfurimonas sp. | reverse complement strand
TTGCCGACATAGCTCAGTTGGCTAGAGCAGCTGATTTGTAATCAGCAGGCCCGGGGTTCAAATCCTCGTGTCGGCACCACTTTCAAAAATTTTCCATTTATTATACATATTTTCAAAAGCAGAATTTTTTAGTCGCATTAAAAAATAATCACGTGCTACCTCTTTTGCACCTAAACTTTTTAGATGTTCTGTCGGTACTTGACAGTCTATAAAGTCATATCCCCATTTTTTTAAATGATTTATCAATGTAGCATAAGCAGCTTTTGATGCATCATTCATATGTGCAAACATTGATTCACCGCAGAATACTTTTCCTATAACGACACCATAGAGTCCACCTACAAGCACATCATTATAGTAAGTTTCTACAGAATGGGCATATCCCATGTGAAAAAGTTCTGTATAGGCTTGTATTACATCTTCGTTAATCCAAGTACCCATTTGATCTTTTCTAGGCGTTGCAGAGCATTTACGCATTACCTCTTCAAATTGACTATCAAATTTATAGGTGAATTTTTTCATACTTTTTTTTAATGACTTTGAGAGTTTGAAATCATCAAGTTCCATAATTAGACGAGGATCTGTAGACCACCAAAGAATAGGATCGTCTTGAGAGTACCAAGGAAAAATCCCATTTTGATATGCACGAATTAGGCGTGAAGGGTTTAGGTCACCTCCCCAAGCCAAGATTCCGTCTTCATTGGCATCTCTAGGATCTGGGAAAGCTAGGGAGAATTTATTCAGTTCCGGAATCATTAACTTCCAGTTCTGTAAAGTTTAACTCTAGCAAGTCTTCATTTACTGTAACAAATACATTCCCGCCTTTTTGGAGTTTACCAAATAGGATCTCATCACTTAGTTTATTTGTAATGTTGTCTTGAATATATCGTTTAAGTGGTCTTGCACCCATCTCTTTAGAGTATGCTGTTTTAGCGATATATTCTTTTGCTTTTCCATCAATTGTGACAGTGATTTTTTTCTTTGTAAGATCATTGTTTAAATCACCAATAAACTTATTAACTATTCCCTCTACAATCTCTTGAGTAAGTTGATTAAATTCTACAATGGCATCAAGTCTATTTCTAAATTCAGGTGCAAAGAACGATTTTAATTCTTCATCTTTAGAAAGTGATTCATCTTTATTAAAGCCCATTACAGCTCTTGAACTAGCTGTAATATTTGAAGTCATAATCAAAATAACGTTTTGAAAGTTTGCTTTATATCCGTTATTGTCAGTAAGTGTAGCCGTGTCCATAATTTGTAAAAGGATATTTAACAGGTCTGGATGTGCTTTTTCCACTTCATCTAATAAGAGTACACAATAAGGATGCTTTTTAATAGCTTCAGTGAGTAATCCACCTTGCTCATATCCTACGTAACCTGGAGGTGCACCAACTAAACGAGAAAGTGCATGTTTCTCCATATACTCACTCATATCAATTTTTTCGTAGTGTATTCCAAGTATTTGGCTTAGTGAAAGTGCAAGTTCAGTTTTCCCTACACCTGTAGGGCCTGAGAACAAGAATGAGGCGATAGGTTTGTTCTCTGGAGTTAAACCGGCTTTAGATATCTTAATTGCCTGAGAAACAATATCAACAGCTTTATCTTGACCGATAACTCTTGATTTTAGTTTATCTGCAAGATCTTGAAGCAATGAAAGATCGTCCTCTTTTATATGTGTATCTGCTATACCTACCATTTTGGTAATAGTTTTTTGAATATCTTTTGCACTTACTTTAGTTTTATGTGATTTTTTAAGATGAAATGATGCCGCTGTCTCATCAATCAAATCAATCGCTTTATCAGGCAGGAATCTATCTGTAATATATCTTTTTGAGAGGTCTACGGCTGTTTTTAATGCTTTATTTGTATATAAAACATTATGGTGTTGCTCGTATTTAGACTTTAAACCTTTTAAAATACGGTAGCTAATCTCTGTTGAAGGCTCATTTACATCAACTTTTGAAAATCTACGGCTAAGTGCTTTGTCTTTTTCAAAACCGTTTCTGTATTCTGCAAAAGTAGTGGCACCCATACATTTGATTTCTCCTGAAGCCAGTGCAGGTTTGAGCTGGTTTGCAGCATCCATAGTACCGCTTGTACTTCCTGCACCGATTAATGTGTGAATTTCATCGATAAACAAAATAGCTTTTGGTTTTTGCTTGAGCTCATCCATAACAGCTTTGAGACGTTTTTCAAAATCACCTCTATATTTTGTACCAGCGAGCAGGGAACCCAAATCAAGTGCATAGAGTTCAGAATCTTGAAGAAGTTCTGGAACTTTATTTGCAGCGATATTGAGTGCTAAACCTTCAGCAATAGCTGTTTTACCTACACCTGGTTCACCAACTAAAATTGGATTGTTCTTTTTGCGTCTACAAAGGATTTGCGTTACCCTTTGAATCTCACCATCTCTTCCTATGACAGGATCGATTTTTCCATCTTTTGCTTTTTGGATAAGGTTTATAGAGTACTTATCTAAAGGTGATTGTTTTTCTTCTGTTTCTTGATCTAGCTCTGCATTATGAGAGATGAATTCCAAAATATCGAGTCTTGAAATATTGTAATGTTCAAGTAGCATATATGAAAAACTATTTTCTTCTTCATATAAAGCTGCTATAAGATCACCTACATCTGCACTCATTTGTCCGGCAGATTGAATATGTCTTACCATTTTATCGATCAAGCGTGAAAGGGCAACACTTTCGTAAGGTTCTTGGTCAATATTTTCAGGAAGCTCTTCAATATTATCTTGGATATAGTTTGCCAGTGAAGTTTTCATGTTTGAAACATCCCCACCACATGATTCAATGATATAAGAACCTTCAGGTGAAGATAAAAGAAGATAGAATACATGCTCTATCGTTAAATACTCGTGACGAGATCTTTTTGCAAAAAGTATAGACTTTTGAAATATATCATTTAGGGTAGGGCTAATCATGGTTTATTCCTCTTCCATAGTGGCTTTTAGCGGAAAACCGTGGTCTTTTGCTTTTGACAACACCTGCATTACTTTTGTTTCCGCAATCTCATGTGTGTATACACCACACATTCCACGTCCTTTTTTATGTACTTCTAACATGATATCTTGCGCTTGCTCATATGTTTTATGAAAAATGCTGATCAAGATATCAATTACAAAATCCATAGTGGTATAGTCGTCATTTAAAAGATAGACTTTATACTTTTTAGGATGTTTTAGTTTAAGATCTTCTGAAACTTCATATTTGGTTTCTGTTGCCATAGCTTTACCTCGCTGCGTTTAAGAAATCTTCTATAATATCTTGTGGATTTTCAAGACCGATTGAAACACGAATGAGTCCATCGGTAATCCCTAAAAATTTTCTCTCATCTTCGTTAAAATCACTGTAAATTGTTGATGCCATATGTAATGCCAGTGTACGGCTATCCCCAATGTTTGCAGTGATCGTTGCAAGCTTCGTTTTATTTAAAAATTCATATGCTTTTTCTTGTGAACCCATATCGATTGTTAGCAATGTTCCACAACCGTTTGAAAAATCATTTTTATAACGTTCATGATGCGGATGAGACTCTAAACAAGGGTGATTGATATTAAGACCGTTTTCACTCAGTGTTTTTGCGATCACTTCAACACTGTTGACAATTCTAGGCACTCTTAAAGCTAATGTTTCCATACCTAGCATTGTCTGGTATGAAGCATGTGCGTTTGCACTCATTCCGAAATCTCTAAGTGCACGTTTTTTTGCATTTGGGATAAGTGCCATCTTCCCCATCCCTTTAATAAACTTAGCCATAAAAGGGTATCTCTCAGATTTAAACTTATCATCACCTTCATTAATAGCACGGAACACTGCACATCCTCCAAGAGCCGAAGCATTTCCTGTAATGATTTTTGTTGTAGAATATACAACAATGTCAGCACCTAACTCTAAAGGTTTAATGCTAAGCGGTGTAATTGTATTGTCAACGATCAGTGCAATTCCTGCTTCATTAGCTATAGCTGCAATAGCTTTAATGTCAGGAAGTCTCATATTTGGATTTCCGACACTTTCTAAAAAGATAATTTTTGTATTTGACGTAATTGCCGCTTTGATAGCTTCGATCTCATCTACGTCGAAAAAGCTTGTTTTGATTCCAAATCTTGCAGTTGTTTCACTAAAAAATGAGTATGTACCACCAAATAGACCACCAACACTTATAACTTCATCGCCGCTAGCAAGTAAGCTCATAACACTTAATGTGATAGCACCCATACCTGAACTAGTTGCTACTGCACCAATCCCTCCGTCCATCATTGCCATGAGTGATTCTAGTTTTGCAGTCGTAGGATTACCTACACGAGAATATAAAGGTTTTTTTACACTACCGTTAAATATCCCTTCTGCTGTTTCACAATCACCGTAAGCAAATGATGCTGAAGACGTTATTGTTGGTGAGATTGCCCCCTCTTTAGAACCAACCTCTTGAACAAATTGAGTACAATACTTTTCAAAGTTATCCATATTATCTAATACCTATGTAGTTAATTTTATAAATTATATCTAATTAGATATAAAAAATATCTCATTGTATTGATTTATGATAGAATTACAGGAATATAAAAGATACAGAAATTTA